>CALAXS010000565.1 GCA_937895305.1 uncultured bacterium | reverse complement strand
TCGGCACAGGCAAAGAACAGAAGATTCGCATCGAATCCTCTTCAGGACTTTCCGATGATGAAGTCGATAAGATGGTAAAAGATGCCGAAGCCAACGCAGACGCAGATAAAATAAAGAAAGCGGGTATCGAGCTGCGTAACAATGCAGACACCCTCATCTATAGCACCGAGAAATCACTGGAAGAACACAGTGAAAAGATTAGTGAAGAAGACAAGCAAGCCATCGACGACGCACTCGCTGCGTTGAAGACGTCCCTCGAAGGCACTGACAATGCGGACATCGAAGCCAAGACGGAAGTGCTCTCCACGGCAAGCCACAAACTTGCCGAGGCCATGTACGCTGAAGCTGCTGCGGCCCAAGGTGCCGAAGGCGCACCCGGTGCTGCACCGGGTGGAGGCGCAGAGTACGTCGACCCCGGTGCGGATGCACCAGCCAGTGACGACGACGGTGGAACGGTTGATGCCGACTTTACCGTAGTTGACGACGACGAAGAAGACAAAGCATAAGTTAACACGTTCTGTTTTCATAAGACGAAAACATCGCAAGTCGGGCTGTAAATTACAGCCCGGCCTGCTTCTTTAAAATTTATACACGATTTGACTGGCGTTGCCGGAGTAAACACAGGCCCATGGCACAAGAATTATACAGCACACTTGGCGTTTCTCGCGACGCATCACAAGATGAAATTCGCAAGGCTTATCTGAAACTTGCACACAAGTATCACCCCGATAAAACCGGAGGTGACAAGGAAGCTGAAACCAAGCTGAAACAGATCAACGGTGCTTACGATATTCTCAAGAGCAAAGAGAAACGCGCCAAGTACGATCAGTACGGCAGTACCGATGGATCCAGTCCTTTTGGTGGCGGCGGTTTCAGTTCACAAGGCGGTTTTGGTGGTGCCGGTTTTGAAGCCCCTTTCGAAGATTTTTTCGACGTGCTCTTTGGGCAAGGCGGCGGTCGTAAACAGGGTGGTGGGGGAGGACAGCCCGGCAATGATCTGGAACTACGCCTGAAAATTTCGCTGAAAGAAGCATATAAAGGGATAAAGAAAAAAGTCCGCTTTAACCGCCATGAAAACTGTGGTGATTGCAGCGGTACGGGTGCTGCACCCGGCTCAAAACCCGAAACCTGCAGCCAATGTAATGGTGCCGGACAGGTGCGCGTGGCCCATGGTTTTTTCAGTGTAACCCGTACATGCCCCAAATGTGCCGGTGCAGGAAAAAGTATTTCCAAGCCCTGCCGTGGATGCTCTGGTAAAGGCCAGGTGAAGTCCTCGCGCGAGCTTTCCGTTGATGTACCCGCCGGTGTCGACTCTGGATCGCGACTACGTGTTACCGGGGAAGGTGAAGCCGGGACAGGTCGCGCACCACGGGGCGACCTCTACATCCACATCCATGTAGAAGACCATAAACTCTTCAAACGCGACGGTAACACCATATACTGCGACCTGCCCATCAGTTTTACCCAGGCTGCGCTGGGGGCCACCCTCCGCGTGCCCACCCTCAGCAAGGAAGCCGAGATTAAGGTGCCTGCCGGTACCCAGAACGGGACCCAGCTCCGCCTTCGCGGTATGGGTATGCCGGATCTGCGGGGCTATAGCGATGGTGACCAGATCGTTATTATCCAGGTTGAAACCCCCAGCAAGCTCAACAAACGACAGAAAGAAATCCTGGAGGAATTTCAGGAAATCAGCGATACCAAGACCTATCCCAAGTATAAACGCTTCATGGATTCCATCCTGGGCGGTGAATAGGGACTGATATAAACGCTCATCCATCCCCAGTTTTAAATACAGACCTGGTTTCAAATTATTCCGTAGTG
>CALAXS010000564.1 GCA_937895305.1 uncultured bacterium | reverse complement strand
ACACACTGTCGAAGGCATCGCAGAGCTGCTTGTAGTATTCATCGGTTTCAAGGCCCAGCAGGCTTGCACCATAATGCTCACATAACGCCACATCCGCAATCTGGCCGTAATTAATCACCGGGGCCATATAGGCCACAAAAAGAGGCAGGTATTGCGGGTGGGGTTCAAATCGCGTAGCGATTTGCAGGGTACAGGTGAGCTGCTCTTCCGACCCCTGAAATACTGGCTCGGCAAACTGATTTTCCGCAAGGCCATCATCACTATAAGTCAGGGTTGTGGGGCACCGTAAACAATCACCATCCATCAAAAAAACCGGAAGGGTCCCCTCGGTGAGGACCCCTCCCATCTTATCTTTAGCGCGCTCTACTGCCCGCTCCGCATGGTCGCGGAGCAAGGCATCGAGTGCTTCAACTGAATCATCTACGTTTGCGTTGTTGTCCAACGCATCCGGTTCTTTATTCATACCGTCCTTTGAATTCTTCCTGACGTGTTTTACGTGCTGCTGCTTCTTCGGGATCCTGCTTGTCCAGGAACCACTTGTGGTTGTTACTGTTTAACACTTCATCTATCTTCGCTTCAAGCGCAGCTGCAGCTTCTATTTTTTTCTCATCGCCAGAAGCATTGCCCTTGGCTATCAAGTCTTCCAGTTCAGGAAGGAACTTCGAATAGAAGTGCTTGGCAATTTCATAGGTACCGTGCCAGTGGGTGATATCAGGACCCATCATGGAGGCGCCATGCCGTGCGCGACGTCCTTCATGGTGCCACAGCTCGAACCAGGTCCAGTCAATCTTGTTACCGAAGGCAACTGGCTTCATCAACGGTTTGGCAAGCGCCATCAATTCAAGACCCGGTACGGCAAACTTCTGATCGTACAGTTCGAGGAGACCATCATACTGCATATAGAAGTTGTCCACATAATTCTGGTTGTGACAGTTCAGGCAGACGTTCTGCATATTAGCACGACGCACTTCCCAAGGTACATCTTTACCGGGAAGGTTCATCTTGGCATCCGATACTTCTGGACGTACAGAGCGTGGTGGCCGGTTGTTCCAGCTGATACGCATACCCACATCGTGGGTCACAGCCTGATCTTTGGTCGCACTCATGTGGCACGTCGCACAGGTAGGTGCAGCACTGTAATCTTCACCAACTATCCACTTGGGACTATCAAGATTCATCTTGTCGATGTTAGCGCGGAACGCTATACCGTGTTTGGATTCATTATAGATTTCAATCTGGGGATGGTCAGGGCCCATGTGGCACTTACCGCAGTTTTCAGGTTGACGTACCTGAGCGACGGAGAAAGCGTGACGAGAGTGACATGCGCTACAGGAACCTTCAGAACCATCCGGATTAATGCGACCAATACCCGAATTGGGCCAGGTTGCCGGATCGAGTTTGCCGTTTTCCATGACGCGAACTTCAGAACCGTGGCACTGCCAACAGCCATTTACCGCTGCAGCCGAAATACCCATGGGGAACATGGGGGTCACAAATCCACGGTTACCTTCAACCACTTCAGCCAGAACGTTATCAAGGGAACCCATGATACGACCCGCTTTAGCATGGTGTGATGATTCAAATTGGCCCACTTCGGTTTCGTGACAACGTGCACAATCACGTGGACTTACAATAACAGAGATGGTTTCACCATAGTGATCCATCGCATCGACATCTTCTTTTTCCGCCTTATGACATTCGAAGCAGCCGATATTGCCACGGTAGTGCTTACTATCGCCCCATTGCTCATAAATCACCGGGCTTTGGACCTTGTGACATTCGATGCATTTTGCAGATTGCGAAGATACTTCTGAGAGAAGATATCCGCTGGACCATGCCGGTACAGCTACCACTGCGCATAACGCGATGGCACCAACGATTAATTTCAGATGTCGTTTCATGACGCCTCTCCTTTAATTGCCACACCAGAAGCCCTGGGGACTCCTGTATCTTTTGTAAATGTTCCATTCATTATCGGTACAGCCAAATGCACCATCCACGAGAAGAGGAGGATGCCGAAGGCCCAAATGCCCAAGCAGACCAGCAGTTCATTATTGCTGGGGAGATATTCGACGATATTGCCAAGGGGAGTAGGTACAAACCCGGTTACGATGAGGCCCATGCCTTTTTCGATCCAGATCCCCACGAAGGATAGCCCACAGGCCACGTTCAGAAATGAGCGGTTATGGGCAAGGAAGGGAACGACAAGAATTAGTGCCGCTACCGTTTCCATACTGATAGCCGACCAGATCCAGGGAACCAGTGCGTTGTAGGTATGTCCGTCGTGCTCCAGTCCCAGGAAGAGGTACTTGGCCGAGGCACCATGAAGCGCACCAGAATAAAACTCTTTAAAGGCTTCACTGAAGAGCATGAACAGATTAATGAGCAGGGAAGCGGTGATAATCTGCCGCAGGAGGTTATAGGATTTTTCACTCACCTTTAAGGGTGTTACCCAACTCATAACCTGGAAAGCCAAAATAAGCAAGCCGGGACCGGCCGTAAAAGCAGAGGCCAGGAATCGTGGTGCTACAATTGCAGCATTCCAGAAGGGCCTGCCCACAAGACCCACATACAAGAAGGCGGTCACGGTGTGGATGCTGATGGCCCATACGATAGAGATAAAGACGATAGGGATATAGAAAAGTCGTGTGGGTTCTTTTTTCATATATTTCATGAATAGGAGATACCCGCAAATATGCAGGTTCAGTAGCAGGTACCCATTGAGAACAATCACGTCCCAGGACAACATCGAGGCTGGAAAATTAAATTTACCGATTCCGGGAATCAAGTGCCAGGCCCGGTCGGGACGCCCAAAATCCACCACCACAAAAAAGAGACACATGATAACGGCGGCAATGGCAAGTAATTCGCCATAGAGCACAACATCATGCACTTCTTTATTACGATAGACATACGCCGGAATTACGAGCATCACCGAGGCGGCCGCCACCCCCACAAGGAAAGTGAAGTTGGCGATGTAGGCCCCCCACGAAACCTGATCGGTCATCCCTGTAACTGCAAGGCCATCTACAAGCTGGCGCACGTATGCATTACCGCCAATAACCACGAGAACGCTTAGAAACGCCATCCAGAGATAAAACCCCCTGGTTCCCGCAAAGCTTAAGCGGAAAGCCCGGATGAGAAATAATATGTATTCCTTAATCATGCACTTTCGCCTTTATTTGTCAAAGTAATA
>CALAXS010000563.1 GCA_937895305.1 uncultured bacterium | reverse complement strand
TGAACTCCTCGATGACCCACAGTCCTATGGGTATTGTGACACAGCAGGTGTTTTGGAAACCCGTGAATTTCTTGCTGCCAATGTAAACAAACGCTCAAACAGTGTACAAATCTCACCCGAAGATCTTATCTTCTTTAATGGCATTGGCGATGCTGTTGCACGGGTCTATGGTTTCCTGAAACGGGAAGCCCGAATCCTGGGGCCTTCACCTGCCTATAGCACCCACTCCTCCGCTGAAGCCGCCCACTCAGGCTATAAGCAAGTCACCTATGAATTAGACCCCTATAACGGATGGATGCCCGATGTGGACGACATCCGCAACAAGGTTAAATACAACGATTCTATTGCAGGCATACTCCTCCTCACACCGGACAATCCCACAGGCGCAGTATATCCACTCGACCTCCTCAAGGACATTGTTAAAATCGCCCAGGATCATGATCTCTTCATCATTGCAGATGAAATTTATGCACACATAATTTATGACGGCAATCCCAAGTTACACATGAGCCAATGGATTGAAGATGTACCTGCGCTATCCATGCGCGGTATCAGCAAGGAATATCCCTGGCCGGGTTCACGTTGCGGCTGGCTGGAAGTATTGAACCGGGATCATGATGAAAACTTCCATGAATATGTGAAAAGTCTGCTCGCTGCAAAACGTCTGGAAGTCTGCTCCACCACCCTGCCCCAGATGTCCATACCCCGCGTCTTTGGGGATGACCGCTATCCCGATCACCTGAACAATCGCGCGGCAATGTATGACGGCCGTGCCAATGAAATTCAGGAAGCCTTTAGAGGATGTGATTCCGTTATTGCTAACAAACCAGGCGGTGCTTTTTACCAGACTGTCATGTTTAAGCCGGGTATCCTCAATGAAAATCAGACCTTAGCCATTGATAATTCAAAGATTAAGGCACGTATTGAGGAACTGGTTAAAAACGTGTCCCCCGATAAGCGGTTTGTGTATTACCTCATGGGCGCCACGGGTATCGTTGTCGTACCATTGACTGGATTTCATTGCAGCCACGAAGGATTCCGGGTCACGCTGCTAGAGTCCGACCCGCAGAAACGGGCCTGGATTATGAAAACCTTGCGTGAATCCATCGACACCTACGTGGGCAGTTAAGCCTCACCTTGAGTGAATCGGATACGTCTAATCCAGCAGCTCCCTATCTGCCGCCTGGAACACCGCCTTCCTGCGTTCCTCGGGCAATGGATTGAATTCGGGTTGCAACAAAACAAGAATCCGTGAACGACTACAGCCTTCCTCCCGACAGCACCCGCGAACCATTTCATGGTTACAGCAACATCGCACCTGGGCGACAAACCCATAGGCACTGTCCGGGTGATAGTGCAATTCAGCTATGGGAAATTGATTGCAAAAACGAGCCAACTGCGCTGCGACTTCGCCCGTACGGCACACATACGCTTCGCTCCCCTCCTGCCGCTCTATATAGATCTCCAGACCTGAATCCCCGAAATTTTCCTGGACAGCTTCGCCTATATGCGCAGCAGCACGCCAGCCCTCAAGAAATCTTTTGTGCATATCCCAAGCCCTCACACGGAATTCACAAACCAATAAACGTAAACGGCCTCAATTTGGATCACCAACTCAGCCAGTATTTCGCATTCACTCTAGCATAAAACGACCGATTTGTAAGCTATTTTTTAACGTTTGATTAGTATGCGCATCCTTACATGTTGATATATCGTTATGTTTCGATATATACTAGCTTCATCATGGATACAAAAAATATCAATCTGATTGAACTGGAAAGCATGGAAAAGGCCGCTGAATGCTTGCGCAATCTGGCCCACCCCCATCGTCTGCGCATGGTCGAAATGCTCTTGCAAGGACGCTACACCGTGGGTGAATTAGCAGAAGCCTGTGGTATTCCAAGTCACATGGCTTCTGAACACCTGATTCGCATGCGTGATCGTGGACTGCTGAGCAGTGTTCGTGAAAGTCGTAAAGTGTATTACGAAATTGCTGAGCCGGGTTTGGCCAGTATTATGAACTGTGTTACCCAAAGATTTGGCGGTGATTGCGATAGTACTACACCGTCTGAAGGAGAGTAAAAAATGGCCTACGCCACTATTTCACCTAAAGTTGTTGCCGAAAAATTACAGGGCGACAGCAATGCTGTATTAATTGATGTACGCACCCCGGCGGAACATGGTGCTATCCATGCGGTTGATGCGATTTGTGTACCCCTGGATAAATTAAAACCGGCAGAATGCATGGAGAACCACCAACTGTGTGCGCAATCCACCGTCTATGTAATCTGCAAATCCGGGGCAAGAGCCAAGATGGCCTGTGACAAATTTGAAACAGCCGGGATTAACAACATTGTGTTGGTTGAAGGGGGTACCGATGCCTGGGCCAAAGCGGGACTACCCGTAGTTCGCGGTAAGAAGGAAATCATGTCTCTGGAACGTCAGGTACGCATTACCACTGGTTCCCTCGTTTTCATTGGCACCTTACTGGGTCTGTTCGTTGACATTCGTCTGACCTACATCGCCACCATGGTTGGTGCAGGATTGGTTTTTGCCGGGGTCACAGACAGTTGTGCCATGGGCATGCTCCTGTCCCGTATGCCCTGGAACCAGGCAAATGATTCAACATCCTGCTGCACGCAGTAACTACGAAGGAGCGAAGTACCATGGCTGAACATACTGGACCAACAATCGTTATCGTGGGCGGTGTCGCCGGGGGCGCAAGTGCTGCGACCCGCGCACGCCGTTGCAACGAAGATGCCCGTATCATCATCTATGAAAAGGATGGCTATGCCTCCTTTGCGAATTGCGGATTGCCCTACTATATCGGTGGTGAAATCGAGGATCGGGAAAAGCTCCTCGTCGCCAAGCCCGCCCTCTTCAAGAATCGTTTTGATATCGAACTCAACACGCGCCATGAAGTGACAGGCATTGATGCGAAGGCGAAATCGGTCTCGGTCATCAACCACGAAAGTGGAGAAACCCTGACCCAAAGCTATGACAAACTCATCCTTGCTATGGGAGCTGCCCCCATCGTACCGCCTATTGACGGCGTGGATAGCGACAATGTATTTACCCTGCGTAACCTGGAAGACACAGACGGTATCACGGACTACCTGCAATCGGGTGCGGTGAACCATGCCACGGTCATCGGCGCAGGATTCATCGGTCTGGAGATGGTGGAGCAGTTGCACAACAAGGGTATCGCGGTAAGCCTGGTGGAATTGCAGAAACAGGTCCTCCCCCCCATGGACCCGGAAATGGCGAAGCCCATTGCCGAAGAAGTGGCCTCGAAAGGCGTTGCCCTTCATCTGGGTGATGGAATCGCCGGTTTTGAAACGAAGGGGGGCAAGGTTAAAGCTGTGGTCCTCAATAGTGGCACCAAGATTGACACGAATCTCGTCATTCTGGGTATCGGTGTACGGCCCAACACTCAACTGGCCGTAGCCATCGGCCTGGAACTGGGTGAGACTGGCGGTATCACCATCAATGAATTCGCCCAGACCTCCAACCCGGACATTTACGCTGCGGGTGACGCGGTGGAATATGAACATAGGGTCATCGGCCAGAAGATGCGTATTCCCCTGGCGGGTCCAGCGAACCGCGCAGGACGCATCGCCGGGCAACATGCCGCGACGGGTGAAGCCTCCGCTATACCCCCGGTACTTGGCACGGCCATCGTGCGGGTGTTCGGCAAAGGTGCTGCATCAACAGGCCTAAGTATGAAGCTGGCCGAACGCTATGGCATTCCGGCCAAAGCCACCGTCATCTCTGCCAATCACCATGCGGGGTATTTCCCAGGTGCCAAGCCTATGATGCTCAAGCTCATCTATGCACCCGACTCCGGCAAGGTACTCGGCGCCCAAGCGGTGGGTGCTGCGGGTATCGACAAGCGCATTGACATTATCGCCACCATGATTCAGATGGGCGGTACGGTACGCGATCTCACCGCGCTCGACCTGAGTTATGCGCCACCCTATGGCAGTGCCAAGGACGCTGTACACATGGCGGCCTTTACCGCCTGTAACGATCTCGATGGCCTCACCCCCACGGTCGCTATGGATGCCGATCTGGATGGCCTTCAGGTGGTGGACGTACGCACCGATGCGGAAGTCGCCAAGATGTCCTTGCCCGGTGCGATTCATATTCCTGTAGATGTACTGCGCGACCGCATCGGCGAGCTGGACCCGAGCAAGGAAACGGTCGTGACCTGTCAGTCGGGGCTTCGTGCCCATGTGGCCGTGCGCATCCTCAAGCAGAAAGGCTTCGCCAACGTACACAATCTGGTAGGCGGCATGATGATGCGGCGGCTGGTAGATCCGGATGGGGTGGAATACAAATAAGCCAACAACCTGTCAATCTCTTTTGAAACCACACGCCTCGCAATGGTATTCTACTGCGAGGCATTTTTTATTGGGTTTTTACCCATTTCAGGACATAAAGGAAGCAGCAATGAAGGTCGATCCAACCATCTTTCGTGAGTATGACATTCGTGGTATAGCAATGGACAAGAACCCGAAGAAGGTTCAATTAACGGAAGAAGTGGTGGAGCATATCGGTCATGCTTACACGGCGTACCTGCGTGGCAAGAAAAAGCACAACTGCGTCGTGGTCGGTCGCGATGGCCGTGTGACGGGTAAGGCCCTTTCCCGCGCGCTTATTGATGGTATCACTGCCGGGGGCG
>CALAXS010000562.1 GCA_937895305.1 uncultured bacterium | reverse complement strand
CTCTCTGCGCCTCTGCGTTAAGCCAAAGACAAACCGTATTTTCGATATACTATACTTATTAGAAGAAATGGACCTTACACCAACATGAACGACCAGATTTTAAAAGTGGGCAACGTGCCTACCCGCACCGAGCGCGTGGAACAACTCTTCGGGGGCTGGCTGGCCCTGATTGTCGGCCTTATTCTGGTGAATACCAACCTCTTTGGTGCCCCTATACCTTTCCCGAACGGTACCTACATGCCTGACCCGGTGGGTATCCCCGCAGGGCTCCTCTTCATGGCCGGGGGCATCGTTCTTCTCGTGCGGAAAAACTATACCGAGATTAACAAGAAGAAGGGTATCGTCACCGCCTGGCACAGTGCCTGGGACCGTCGCCGTGTGAACCGCCCCCTCAAGGCCATGGAACACGTTTTTATTCAGGCCATCCCGCTCCAGCACGAAGATGACACAACCGTATATCAAGTGGGTCTTGCCTGGGGCCATTCCTCTGTGGTCCTGGATGTGGTGGATAACGAGGAAGAAGCACAAGCCACACAAGCCGGGATTCTGGCCTTTACCGGGCTGGATGCCCCGCAAGGGTAGTCAACGCGATTTGCCATAAGCTTTTATCGCTATGGCGAACTTAATACACGCAGGGATCGCGGTGCCACCTCACAGCTTGTTTGTAAATCAGCATGGCCCTGTCCATTGAGAAACAGGTCCTCTCCCGCCTCAGCAGCAGTATCCATGCGCAACGACCAATGTCCCTGGGGTAGCACAAAGGTACAAAGGGCTTCTGTGTTGTTAAAAAGCATACACAAGGCCGTGCCCCCGTTTTCCAGCGCATTGATTTGAAACGCCAGCGGTGTCTCACCAGAGGCCCAGTCCACTTCACGCCCCCCGGGTCCAAACCAGACCAGGTCCGGTTGCTGATTTTCTGCACGGCCATTGAAATGGTGTCCCCGCTGCAATGCCGGGTTCGCCTTGCGAAATGCGATGAGGCCCTGACAAAAGCGAAAGAGCGCGGCATTTTCCTCCAACAGAGCCCAGTCATACCAGGAAATTTCATTGTCCTGGCAATAGGCATTGTTATTGCCCCGCTGTGTCCTTCCAAACTCATCGCCCCCCAGCAGCATGGGCACACCCACCGACAAAAATAACGTGGCGAGAAAATTTTTCTGCATCTTCATTCGCAGCGCCTGGATGGCCGGGTCATCGGTTTCCCCTTCTACCCCGCAATTAAAACTGTGATCGTGATCACTGCCATCACGATTTCCCTCACCATTCGCCAGGTTATGCTTTTCTGAATACGACACCAGATCATGGAGGGTAAAGCCATCATGGGCGGTGATGAAATTGATGCTATGCTCCGGGCTACGCCCATCATCCTCATAGAGGTCGGCGCTGCCCGTCAGCCGCGACGCAAAGGCTGCACGTGTATTCCTGTCACCCCGCCAATACCGCCGTACATCATCGCGATACTGACCATTCCACTCTGCCCAACGCATATCGCTCACGCCCACATGATCCACACCGAATGACCCCACCTGGTAGCCACCCCCAGCGTCCCAGGCTTCCGCAATCAGCTTCGTATCCCGCAGTACCGGGTCCTGTGCAATACGTTCAATGAGCGGTGCTTCCACCCGGATATTCCCACTCTGGTCCCTGCCCAGAATCGAGGCCAGGTCAAAACGGAAGCCATCCACATGCATGACGGCCACCCAGTAGCGCAAACAATCCAGGATAAAATCCCGTACCAGGGGGTGATTACAACTCACCGTGTTCCCACAGCCCGAGTAGTTGAAATAATTTCCGGCATTATCGAGCAGATAATAAATCGAATTATCAATCCCCCGGAAACATAGCGTCGGCCCGCGCTCATCCCCCTCTGAAGTATGGTTAAAGACCACATCCAGAATCACCTCCATCCCCGCCTGATGCAAGCCCTTCACCAACTCACGGAATTCCGCCAGATGTTCACGCTCCACTGCGCTGCAGGCGTAACGCCCCGCAGGTGCAAAAAAACCAATGCTGCTATAGCCCCAGTAATTGGTGAGTTCCGCTCCTGTCTCCAGGCTACACCGTCCCAGCCAATTCTCGCCAAACTCCTGGATAGGCAACAGTTCTACCGTCGTAACCCCCAACGACTTCAGATAAGGAATCTTCTCCACCAGCCCGCGATAGGTTCCGCCATGGGCCACCCCGGCACTTGCATCCTTTGTAAATCCCCGCACATGGGTCTCATAAATGATTGTATTTCGCATGGGAATCTTCGGCCGTGCATCTTGCTCCCAATGCATAATATCGTGAACCGCTACGCATTTCATGGTGCCATCATGCAGCTCCCCTACAAATGCCTTTGCATACGGGTCCAACAGATAATCCTTCGCGGAGTAGTGGTGGCCCAACACCGGGTTATGGGGTCCGTCCATACGGTACTTGTAATAGACGCCCACTGTAACCCCATGGATATAGACGGACCATATATCCCCCGTCCTGTACACAGCCGGGTCCAGCTCCAGCTCGACTACCGGATTTTGGTCCTCGGCATGTTCATAGAGGCAAATCCAGACCTGTGTCGCATGGCGCGAGAAAATAGTGAAGCGCACCCCGGTATTAAAACACGCCGCCCCCAGAGGATAGGGTCGGCCTACCATTAGCTTCAGGTCACGTTTTCGAATTCGGGCCATTATTTCACTTTCATTCTCTAGTCAAAATATGTTCGAGCAGGTCTACCTGTTAAAAGGCATCACGCCAAATAATTCATTGCATTATGAACAGATATAATAATACCAGTGCGCCCAGAAAGATGCGATATATACCAAAGACCGTGAAACTCCGCTGCTTGATATAATTCATCAGAAAAGCAATGGAAAGATAGGCCACCACAAAGGAAACCACCGACCCCAGTCCCAGCAGAATCCATTGTTCCCCTGTAAAAGACAGGCCCCGCTTCATCAATGTGTAGCACGTCGCAGCCAGCATGGTGGGTATGGCCAGAAAAAACGAAAACTCCGCTGCGACCGAGCGATTCGCCCCCAGCAAGAGGCCGCCGATTATCGTAGCTGCACTACGCGATGTCCCCGGGATGAGCGCGAGACATTGGAAAAAGCCAATGCCCAGTGCTTGCTTCGCCGTGAGGTCATGGATGGATTCTATTGCATGGCTATGGTTTCGCCGCTCAATCATAATCAGAACTATCCCGCCGATTATGAGGGCACAGGCTACGGGCAGACTGTGAAAGAGATAGGTCTCCATGATCTCATCCAGCAACAATCCCAGTATAACTGCCGGGATAAACGCAATCCCCACCAACATCCATAGTCGCAAGGTCTCCCCCGTGTCTTTATTATCCCCCCCATGCCAGGGCCAGAGATCTTTCCAGAAATACAATAGCACCGAAAGAATGGCGGGCAACTGAATGATCACCATAAAGGCATCAGCGAATTCCGGGTCCTGTCCCAGCTGTAGAAAGTCCTCCAGCAGAATCATGTGCCCCGTGCTGCTCACCGGGAGGAATTCTGTTATCCCCTCCACCAGTGCCAGTACGACCGCCTTTAAATAATCCAAAACCCGGACCCTTTCCTGAAGATCACCTGACGCAAAAAACAGCCTGCATGGTACCTGAGCCACCCTGATGAGACCAAGTTCACCACAACACTATCTCAAGCATCCCCAGTTTTAGTCAATGGGACCAAGAGATTGCCACGCCTCGTTCCTCTCGGCTCGCAATGACGGGGGCTTTAGCGACGTTAATAAATTTCACGTCATTGCGAGGCACGAACGTAGTGAGTAACGCGGCAATCTCGTGCTCGCAACGATTCACTCTATAAACAAAGGCCCATAACATTTCATGGAAACATGAAAACGCCGTAACATTTCAAACTGGGGATACATGAGCAACACTATTGACTTCAAGGGTGTCATCGCGTAAAACTACACCGCAGCAACAGCAAGGAGAAACAGGATGCGTGAAAACAAGCACATTCGATTTATATCCATACCGGGAAAAGCGGAAGTCGATCCGCAAGCCGACTTCCTGGAAGTCACCCTGATACGCATACTCGTAACTGTTGTCGCTCTGTTTAAACGGCTTTTCTAATTGCCCTTTGAGAATAACCAAGATAAAGGAATATCCAAATGAAGCATCTTCGTAGCGTATCCATTGCCAAGGCATCCACCAACACGGGCGGCGGTCTGGGCACTGTAGCCTGGCTCCTCAGCATTGTCGCTTTTTTGAAGCGTTGGTAGGTCGTGGGCCTGAGCAATATTAAAATGCTCTTGGCATGTACAGGCGTAAGCGCCATTGCACTGATCACGATGCTCCTGTCCAGCCATTTTGGCGGAGGGGGTACCCTGCCCATGATCATGAAGATGGTCGCCTCCACTGCATTTATCGCACTGGCTGTTGCAGCGGGTGGGTTCAGTAGCCCTTATGGTCGCATTATCCTGCTCGCTCTTTTCTTTTCCTGGTGGGGTGACTTCTTCCTCATGTGGCGCGGTATGTTTCTCTATGGGCTCATCGCTTTTTTCATCGGCCATCTGTTTTATGTCATTGCTTTCCTCCATCACGGCCAAAAGATTCCCTGGACGCTGGGGGGTACTATTGCCATGGTGGTCTTCGCCATTCCAGTATTTATTTGGCTAAATCCCCATCTTGCTGATAATCCCATGAAATTTCCGGTATATGCTTATATGGCCATCATTACCCTTATGGTAATCTTCTCCATCGGTGCTGTCGGGAAGGGTGCCGTGCCCTGGGTGGCCGCAGCAGCCCTATTATTCTATGTATCCGATATATTCGTAGCCCGGGCAACATTTGTGCAACCCGGTGAAATAAATAGACTTATCGGCCTTCCGCTCTACTATGGGGGCCAGGTTCTCTTCGCCTGGACCATCGTTTGGATGAACGCCATCGAAGGCAGATGAGCATATATTGTGGTCGAATACCGTAAGTTCTGCGCATATCCAACAAAATGAAGTGTTTTGTAAACAATCTTTTTGCTTGACAGGCACCGTGGGATTTGCTATATTTACCGAAGAGATGAGGGGTAGTGTGTATAGCGGAAGTGTGTGTAACCCCGGTTTTCAGCCGGTTTCCGCCATTCGACCTATCTAATTTTGCGAGAACACCATCGCGCCCGTTGCATTAATTTGGAGACGAAAGGAGGGATGAAAACCGTAAGCTAACGCTTCACTCCATGTAGCAGTCGGGAATAATACGATGTTGGCATAAATTTGAAGTGCTTGATCCGTGCATTGTGCACGTCTGATCGCGCGACACAAACGTTTCTGGACGTGTTCAGAAACACCCCGGGAAACCGGGAACTTAACTTAAACTTATTTGGAGATTACGCAAAATGCGTTCATTTAAAATCTTTATGGTTGCAGTTGTAATGGTCGGCATGAGTGCCGCTGGTTACGCAGAACTGCAGAATGTTGAAATTGGCGGTAGTATCCGCATCCGCGGAAACCACTTTGACTTCGGTCAAGTACGCACCGGACTTTTTTCTGAGTCCAACAACCAGGCTTCTTTCTGGGAACAACGTACACGCCTTAATGTAACAGCCGACTTCACGGACGACGTAACAGCGTTCATCGAACTCGACAACTACAGCGAATGGGGCAACAGCTTCCGTTCTGACTATATCAGCGGTATTGATTTCGTTGGTACAGCAGATGTCGCTATGTACCAGGCTTATATCCAGGCTGATAACATGTGGGGCACCGACCTCAGCATGCGTATCGGTCGCCAGGAAATCAGCCTCGGCAGCGAATGGCTTGTAGGTGTTAATGACGCTTCCTCCATTTTCACTGGCCTGAGCTTCGACGGTATCCGCTTTGACTATACTACCGACACCTTCGTGGTAACCGGTATATACTCCAAGCTCGTCGAAACTTTTGGTGACGTGTTCCAGGACGACGTAAATTTCTACGCTGTTTATGGATCATACACAGGTCTGGAAGACATCACGATTGATGCCTACTGGATGCTTGTAAGCGACGACGAAGCCATGACCGCCTTCGACGTTGATATTCATACTGTTGGCCTCCGCGGAGCTGGCACCGTTGGTGCATTTGATTTCGAAGCTGAAGTTGCCTACCAGTTCGGCGAAGCTGAACTTGACGGTCTCTTCTTTGATGCTGATGTTGACGTAGACGCCCTCGGCGCAAACGTTGAATTGGGTTATACCTTTGACGTTGCCATGCAGCCCCGCATCTTCCTTGGTGCTGCCTTCTTTGAAGGCCCCGAGTTTGATGATGGCTTCTTTGGCCTCTTCGCTGGTGGACAGGATACGCTTGCTTTCAATCGTATGTTCTCCAACTGGGAATACACCGAATTCTTCGCGAACACCGAAGAATCCAACATGATCATCTACCGTGCTGGCGTAAGCTTCCTGCCCACCGAAACGGTGAGCCTGCTTATTACAGCTAGCTACTTCCAGGCTGACGAAACCAACCAGACCATCAACATTCTCGGCTTCGGTCCTGATTCTGATGATGACCTTGGTATCGAAGTTGGCGTATACGCTGACTACCAGTACAGCGAAGACCTCGTCTTCCGCGCTGGTTATGCTCACTTCTTCGCAGGTGACGGTAGCCAGGACGGCCAGCCCGTTCTCTTCAATGGCCTTGGTAACTTCACCAATGGCTTTGATGCGCTCTTCTTTGAAGACGACGCAGACGACTTCGACTACTTCTTCTTTGAAGCTGAAATTGCTTTCTAAGCATCAGTTAATAGAAGCGGTTTAGAACCGTAGTTCCGGCCCCTGTGAGGTAACTCACAGGGGCTTTTTTATGGTCCAGTGCCAATCCCTGTCCGGGGATGCTCAAAGACCAGCTACAAAAAGCTTGGAATGCTATACCACAAATGATACTATGGAATTGTCTGCACACACTTGCAGAGATTAGCGATACCATTTTTTAAACTAAGAATAGAAGGATTTGAACCGATGAAAAATTTACTGACCCTCTCCCTGATTTTGGGCCTTAGCCTCGTACTTGTTGCCTGTGGCGGAGAAGCCAAGACTGCTGCACCCGCAGCAACGCCCGAAGCGGCTACACCTGCTGATGCTGCGAATGCAGCTGCCGAAGCGGGTAGTGAAGCCAAGGAAGCGGTTATGGAAGCCGTTGAAGAAGTTGTTGAAGATGCTGAAGGTAGTGCAGCCAAGGCTGAAGAAGCCGTTGAAGAAGCTGCTGATGATGCAACTGCAGAAACCCCTGCTGGTGCTGCTGGCCTCGATACCCTCGTAGGCACGGCATGGGCATTTGAAGATGGCACCGAAATCTCTTTCAAAGATGCTGAAACCGCAGTCATCAAGGGTGGCGTTGTTGCCCTTATCGCTCCCGGTGGTCTCGACGCAGCATTAACCTTCGAAGATGGTAACGTAACCATTTCTGCAATGGGCCAGACCAAGACCGGTACCTGGGACGGCGAAAGCTTCGAAATGGATGGCAACGTAGCCACCAAGAAGTAGTTCCCCAAATCAAAATGATTGAATGTGGATGGATCAAGCCTGATCCATCCACATTTTTTTATGGTGCCATGTCACTAGAATTCTCTATAATCGCCTGTCATTAAAAAATGAAACGGTTTATACCTGTGCATAAGGATTGCCCGCATGGCCAACTTCAAGACCGAACGTGAAATCGAACACCTTCAAATCCGAAACCGGCTCCTGGAGATTTGGGAAACGGTCTACACCGACCGTAGCAAGATCACGCGAATCCAGAAAACGGTTACCGGAAAAGGCCGCGGTCCAGAGCGTATGCCCGACAAGGGCTGGAAACCTTTCCAGGTACAAACCCGTTGGGGCGGTCTGGATGAGACGACCTGGTTCAAGCTCCAGGTAGACATCCCGCAAAACTTCAAGGGCCAACGCGTCGTTGCGCTGCTACGCCCCGCACTTCATACCCTCCTCAAGGATCTCCACCAACTCACCGAAGCGGGGGATACCCTGGCCTATGTTAATGGTGTTCCCTACCAGGGTATCGACCGTAACCATGAAGAACTCATCCTTACCGAAAAAGCACGGGGCAATGAGCACTACGAGATTGCCCTGGAATGCTGTCCCAGCACCCGCTTTGAAACCACCCACGAATTTGGCTACGCCGACCTCGCTATCATGCACCAGGATGCCTTCGACTTTTTCTGGGACATTGAGGTCGCCCTTAAAGTGTATGAATCCCTGGACCCGGACTTTGCGCCTGCTCGTCAGCTCCTCGATTTTCTGGGCATCGCCATCCGCAAGGTCGACTTCCTCCACAAGGGCAGTGAAGACTACTACGCCTCTTTTGCGCCCGCCCGTCGCCACTTTAAAAAGGGTATCAAGCAATTCGAGTGCAGCCAGGGCATGGGCAAGCTCACCCTGACAGGCCATTCCCACATTGACACGGCGTGGCTCTGGCCCCTGCGCGAGACGCGTCGCAAGGTAGGCCGCACCTTGTCCACGGTACTGAATCTCATGGAGAAATACCCGGAGTATCACTTCTCCTTCAGCCAGCCCGAACTCTATATGTACCTCAAGGAGCATTTTCCCGAACTCTACAGGCGCCTGAAAAAGCGCGTCAAGGAAGGTCGCTTCGAGCCCTGTGGTGCGCCCTGGATTGAGCAGGACTCCAACATGACGGGTGGCGAGGCCCTTATCCGGCAATTCCTCTACGGCAACCGTTTCTTCCGCAAAGAATTCGGTATCCACTCCCCCACGGCCTGGCTACCCGATGCCTTCGGCTATCCCTGGTCCCTGCCCCAGATCATGCGCAAGTGCCAGGTGGACACCTTTGTCACCACCAAGATCGACTGGTCCATGTTCACCACCTTCCCCTACAGCCTCTTCCAGTGGCAAGGTGCAGACGGTACCCGCATTCGCGCCGTCATGCCGCCGCTGAATTACAATGGTAATCCTGTACCCAAAGACTGCATCGACCAGTGGAACCTCTTCAAACAGAAGGACAAGATCGAAGAACTCATCTTTCCCTTCGGCTGGGGCGATGGCGGTGGCGGACCCACCATGGAAATGCTCGAACACGGCAAACGACTGGGCAACATGATCGGTGTGCCCAAGTGCGAATTCGGTCGTACCCAGGACAGCCTCGATCGGCAACGCGCCCAATGCCCGGATGATAGTCTGCCCGTGTATAACGACGAGTTGTACCTGGAGCTACACCGCGCCTGCCAGACCACCCAGGCCCGTACCAAGCGCAACAACCGTAAATCTGAAGTCATGCTCCACGACGCAGAACTCCTCTCCACCCTGGTCCATCTCCAGGGGGGTAACTACGAGGGCAAGAAACTCTGGCCTGCATGGCGAACCGTGCTCACCAACCAGTTCCACGACATCCTGCCCGGTTCCTCCATCGGTGAAGTGTATTCCGATGCCGACCGTGAGTATGGCGAGGCACAGGATATCATTCGCGGTGTACGCGATGAAGCCCTCCTGGAACTCGTAAAGCACATGGACACCACGGGGCCCGGTACCCCCGTTCTGGTCTTCAACACCCTCTCCTGGATTCGTGACGCGGTGGTGGAAGCGGAGGTCCCCCTGCCCAAAGGGCGCTTCCATGTGGTGGCACCCGACGGTTCTGTGGTACCCAGTCAAAAAACAGACGCCAACAAAATCCTCTTTGAGGCCCAGGCCCTGCCGCCCCTCGGCCATGCCATCTTCCACGTTGTGGCGGGTGCAGGGAAGGCCGACACCCACGCCCGGGTTGAGGCAAGCCCGAACAAACTGGAGAACTCCTTCCTCCGCATCAAGCTCGATAAATACGGCCAGTTCACCAGTATCTATGACAAGTTTGAGAAGCGTGAAGTCCTTGCGAAGGGCAGCAAGGGCAATGCCCTCCAACTCTTTGAGGATCGTCCTCACCTGCACGATGCCTGGGACATCGACCACAACTTTGAAGATGAGAAACAATGGATTCCCGGTCCCGCAGACAGCATCAAGGTACTCGAATCCGGCCCGGTACGCGCCACCCTGCGCTTCATCCGCAAGACGGAGCTCAGCACCATCACCCAGGACATCCAGCTCTGCGCAGCGTCGCCCCGTATTGATGTGCGGACCCATGTGGACTGGTGGGAAAAACGTACCCTCCTCAAGGTCGCCTTTCCGGTCGACATCCTCAGCAGCAAGGCCACCTACCACATCCAGTTCGCCACCATCGAACGAAGCACCCACGAGAATACCGAACACGATCGTGCCCGCTTCGAAGTTCCCGCCCATCACTGGGCCGATCTCTCGGAAGGCGACTATGGTGTGAGCCTGCTGAATGACTGTAAATATGGCTATGATGTAAAGGATAATGTACTTCGCCTCTCATTACTCCGTGCATCCATCGACCCTGATCCCCATGCGGACGAGGGCGAACACGAAATGACCTATGCACTCTACCCTCATCCTGGTGACTGGCGTAACGGGACCACCCACGAGGGCTACGAACTCAACTACCCTGTCCTCGCGACGCAGGTTCCAGCATCCAGGGGCGCTTTGGCCAGTGTAGATACCTTTGTAGAGGTGGATGCTGAAAATGTCATCATTGAGACCGTTAAGAAAAGCGAGGACACCCATGCTGTTATCGTGCGCTTCTATGAAGCTTATGGTCAGCGGGGTGACGTGACCCTCCATTTCAGGGAGCTTCCGGTAAAAATCACCGAGTGCGATATGATGGAAGAGCATGATATA
>CALAXS010000561.1 GCA_937895305.1 uncultured bacterium | reverse complement strand
GGAGGCACAAGTGGAACGCATTGATAGACGCATAGAATGTTTGGAGATGCGCTTTGTGGGGATAGAAGATCCGTTATTGTTGGAACTCAAGCAGGCGGCATTGTCACGGCTTGAACACATGCGCCTGGAAACACGGTAGCAGTATGGCGAGCACACCGGAATCCATCAAGCTTCAGATTGATGATATAACAAATTTACCTACATTGCCGAGTGTGGTGAAGTTTGTGACTTCCATGGTGGAGCAGGAAGACGCGAGTGCGCAGGAAATCGGCAATATCATTTCGCGGGATCAGGTGTTGAGTGCAAAATTGTTGCGCATGGTGAACTCGCCTTTTTATGGATTTCCCGGTCGAATCAGTTCAGTGACCCATGCGCTGGTCCTTCTGGGCTTTAATGTGGTGAAGGGGCTGGTCCTGGGTACGGCGGTCTTTGACAATATGGGGCACGGGACACAGGGCTTATGGAAGCACAGTCTGGGCACAGCCGTAATTGCGCGAAAAATAGCAAAACATGTGGGAATGAATGATGCTGAGGAAATCATGGTGGGCGGGTTACTTCATGATTTAGGCAAGGTGGTGCTTTCTTTCATTGCACCGGGTGAATATGAAATGGCGGTGCATCTGGCGGAAGAGAATCACATTCACATCGGGGAAGCGGAGCTTAAGGTTTTTGGCGTTGATCATGCGCAGGTTGGGCTGTGGGTTGCGGAGCAATGGCATTTGCCCGAACAACTGCAAGACATTCTCTACCATCATCATAATCCCGATGCCGCTGAACTGAATCCCAGGGGTGCTGCCATTATCCATGTGGCCGACATTCTGGCACGGTGTATGGACTATGGGTATCCGGGTGATTTCAGTATGCCCACGTTATCGCATGAGAGCTACCGCAGTCTGGGACTGTATCCACAAGACATACAGAATATATTGCAGGATACGGATCAGGATTTCGAAGCGGATGTCAGTATTTTTGCGTCGGGAGATTAAGTGACTGTGAGTACAGGGCAACATACGGTTCTCATTGTGCACCATGAGTCTGCTGTGCTGGAAAGCTACAGTATCATGCTCGCACAGGCTGGATTTGGCGTTAGCACCGCCCGGAGCGCCAGCGCTATCCTGGATGTGGTGCAGGACACCCCGCCCCATTGTTTTGTTATTCCGCGTGATTTCCCCGGAACGGGTTCCCAGCACCTGATTGAAGAACTGAAAGCGGACAACATGTATGGGCATGTACCTATCCTGATGGTACTGAAGGCCAATGAATTGCGGGAGGTGGATTGGACGTTATCGGCTGCGGACGATTATTTGGTGGACCCTATACAGGCCATAGACATTGGTGCACGGGTTACGTTATGCATCCAGCGTGCACACCGGGATATTAATGCAAATCCACTGACAGGGCTTCCCGGGAATCTTACTATTTTGCGGGAAGCAGAGCGGCGTCTGAATCTGGGGGAACCCTTCGCGGTGGGCTATCTGGATCTGGACAATTTCAAACCCTTTAATGACAAGTATGGCTTCGCCCGGGGAGATGAAGTATTGCGCATGACGGCGCGGGTGCTGGTGAGTGTGTTGCGTGGGCAGGCCAACAAGGACACCTATGTAGGGCATATTGGCGGGGATGACTATATCTTTATGACGCCCTCGGATCTGGTAGAAAAGGTGTCGCAACAGGTCCTGACTAATTTTGATCTCATCGTGCCGAATTTTTATGACGCCGATGATCGGGAACGGGGCAATATTCAGAGTGTGGATCGCAAGGGTGAAAAGCAGACTTTCCCCATGATGGGGTGCTCCATCGCTATCATCGACACGCGCAATTCGGGCATCAAGTATGTGGGTGATATCAGTGCACGATCGGCAGAGGTCAAAAAATACGCCAAGTCCATTGAGGGCTCCAACTATGTTGTTGATCGACGCAAGTAAGTGGCAAGTTGCGCCTGATCCGAATTAAGCGTATAAGTTAGCTTTCACTTTTTCGACTGCATCACGTGGCAAATGATGCGAATCCGGGCAACTATAATTTCTGTTAAAGCATTGAGGGCATGACAATGACTGAGCCGGTAGCACCTTCTTCCCGTGAGCGCTGGGAAATCGCTTTTTTGGGATTTCTTTGTCTCTTCTTTAATGCAGGGCTTGGCTTTTTTTTATATCCCGTCATACGTCAGTCCTTTCAGAATGATACTAATTTGGGCTGGGATTATTCAGACATGGATATTGGGCTGGCTTGGTGGTGCCTGGCCGGGGCTATCTTCTCCCCCATCTGTGGCAAGGCCATTGATCGTTTCGGGCCACGTAAAATAATTTTAGCGGGTTCGTTGTTGCAGATAGCCGTATTTTTTTCTTTCCCTTATATGACGGAACTAAAGCATCTATATATCCTGTTTGCCTTTTCTTCTCTGGCGAATGTAGCCAACACGTATATACCAGTTGCGACTGCGGTGGAGCAATGGTTTGATGAGGATCGGGGAAAAGCAATGGGGCTGGCCATGCTGGGTCTGGGTGTGGGCGGCTTTTTTGCAACAACGGCAGGTGAATACCTATTACGTAGTTATAGCTGGCAGGAAACCTATCGTATTTTCGGGGTCATGCTTATCGGTATGTTTCTTATCTCGTTTTGGCGTTTCAAAGATCGTACCGATTTTCAACATGCGGACATTGAAGATTCGACTGGCACTGTTGTGGGTCTCACCTTGTTAGGGGCATTAAAAACACGCAGCTTCTGGGCTATTGGTTTGGCGGACGCGGTCATCGGCATGGTCTATAATATATTTACTGCAGAGTTGCCGCTCATGGCACAGCATGCTGGATTCAGTGAATCCAAAGGTGCGTTGGTACTGGGGCTTTTCCTCTTCTTTCAGAGTGTGGGGCTGATTATCTTTGGACTGCTGGCTGACACCAAGCCACTGAAATCACTCATGTTTATTTGTTATTTGGGGCCAGCCATTGCAACGCTAGCCATGTTTAAGGCAGAGCTTGCCGTATTCTTGTTTGCCTTTACTGTATTAGGCGGTATCTTCGGGGGGGGGCGATCGGCGTTGTTTCCGTTGGCACTGGGCAATTCATTCGGGGTAGTCCACATGGGGGCCATCTATGGTGCCTTGAACGTATTATTTTACCTGGGCATGGCCATTGGCCCTACAATGGCGAGTGGGCTATATGAGGCACAAGAGCATTTCAACACGGTGTATTCAATCTGTATCGGGTTGGCTTTATGTGCAGGATTTGGGATTCGCTTGATGCGTAAGGAGTATTAGTCCCTAGTTGTAGGTCATGGCTACATCACGGGCGAGGGTAGCGTAGTCTTTTTTGTAAACACGGGACAGGGCATCCTCAGCAGGAATTCCGGTAGCCAGAAAATCCATCATTTGTTTCATGCGCTGGTTCCCCCATTTCTTCTGGAGGAAGGAGACGGTGGCATGGGATTGCAGGTAGGCGAGTTTAAGGGATTCGGGCTTTAGTTTGGTGAGCTGCTCGCCCTCCAGCGCTTTTAAATCAAAGTCCAGCGCTTCGCTGTACATTCTTTGCAGCATTTCGCTCATGTCCGCATCGAGGTTCCCGGACAGTACTTCCGCCAGGCCTTCGTTTAACCACCAGGGGGCGTGCTCGCCTGCCATATTACGCACGACCACATGAACATATTCGTGGGTCAGGCGTTCACTTAACTCCTTTTCCGAAAGCCAATTCCCTTGTACGTCCGTAAGTGGGCACCTGATTTTTCCGTCGAATACCGCACCCACATGATTGCCCAACTGGGTCGCCTGTTGAAATTCGTTGGCCCCGTAAAAGATAACCTGTACCGGCTCGGGTGGAAAGACGCCCCCAAACTTCTGCCCAATTGAGTAATAAGCTTTATTCAGGATTCGCTCTACACTATTTTGCATGGAGTAGGGGATGTCTTTGGGGAAGGTCATTTTAAAGTTACGACCGTTCCTGCTCTTGAAGTCTTTTTCAACCACTGCTTCACGTTGTGCTTTTTCAAAAAGTTCCTGCAAGCCATCACGATTAGGATCAATCTTGAGCACGTACCCCAGTTGCTCCATGGCATGCTCATGGTCATTGTCGTCGTAGTAGGCCCGACCCAGCAATTCGTGGGCATTCAGGTTCCCGGGGACCAGTTCAATCGCCTCTTCGAGACGAAAGACCGCATCGGTAACCATATCGAGACGCAGGTAGTAGGAACCTAACTGAATCAGGGGAGAAGCGTTTTCCGGATCTACAGTGATAGCTGTACGAAGATGTTCAGCAGCCGAAGCAAAATCCGCAGTTTTGGCAAGCAGGTTGGCCTTGGCCTGATGGGCGTTACACATATTCCTGCGGATGGTTTTGTTTTCAGGCGTGAGTTCGTAGGCCTTCATGAAATGCTGTAGTGCAAAATCATATTGACCCGTGTCGTACGCTTTGATTCCCAGGTTGTTATAGTCTGATGCGGTCTGGGCCCAGGCACCCAGGGTGCCACAGACGATAAGGCCTGTTATAAAAAAACTACGTATCATCGTAACTCCTGAATACTTCTGAAACCATGGCGCGTCCGGTCTAGATAACGGCAACGCACTCTACTTCAACCTTTACATCCAGCGGAAGGCGGCCCGCCTGGAAACAGGTCCGTGCGGGTGGATTGGTGGGGAAATATTCACTGTATACTGCATTAAACGCTGCAAAGTCTTCCATGTCTGACAAGAGTGCAGTAACTTTAACCACTTTATCGAGGCTACTACCGCAATCTGCCAGGACGGCTTTCACATTTTCCAGAACCTGCCGTGCTTCTTCCTGGATTGTACCACGAACCGGACCACTGCCATCAGGCTTGAGCGGTACCTGGCCAGAGAGGTAAAGCATATCTCCTGCGCGAACAGCGACAGAATAGGGTGCAGCAGGTGTGGGTGCACTGGGCACTTCGAGGCAAATTTTTTCCATGGGGCAAACTCCTGTATATTGTGCTATGTTTCACTTTTTTCAAAAATACTACACTATGCAGTATGATTTCAATTAATCTAAAGCGCGGATTCATCCATAAAGAGGCCCTGTTGGAGGACCGCACCGAGAACACCCTGGGCTTGTATATGCGATGCTGCCTGGAAATCATGGCCTGCGGTACCTTCAAAGGGCACTGCGCAGGGTACCCCAACGCCAGCAGCACGCAAGGCAATGACCCCGGACTCGGTGTCCTCGAAACCGACCACGTTTATGGCTTCATCCGGTAAAATACCGAGGGCATGGAGTCCCACATTATAGAGATCACGATAGGGCTTCAGGCGAATTTCGTGGCAATCGCTCGCGGTTATGACCGCTGCGTAGAATGTATTGTGGTCTTTGAAGCCCGCCTGAATGCAAGCGCGTTTCTCTTCGGAGAGTGGCCATTGGGCGACCTCGTCGATGAGTCCGCTAAATACTTCATTGAGTACGACATGGGCTTCAAAGGCCGTGCTGGATGTCACCAGTGCTACAGGGCTGGGATGCGCCTCAAAGTATTGGCCCAATTTGTTGAGATGTTCTGTAGTCAGGGTCATGGGGCATTGATGCTTTTCGCTATGCCATTGCGCCACAGCCGCGGTGTCTTCACCAAGCCAGCCTTGTACAAGAGCATGAAGAAATCCAACACCGTTCAGTGGGACGATGGCATGTGTGCGACCATCATTATAAATTTTGTCAGCAACAGAAGCACTATGGCCCTGCTCTATGTGCAGTAGCATGGCATGAAGACTTTCGTAATAAATTGCGAGGCCACAGCGCACCCTGTTTTCGGGAATGGACCAATCGAGGAAAGGTCCGTAGTGGGTTGCAAGTTCTGTAGCGTGTTCTGATTGTGGGGAATCCATTTCAACCAGTGCGGTGTAGCGGGGATCCTCAAGAATACCTGCGCCCCCCAACGCGAGGAGATCGCTTTTCGTCTCCCTGACACGATCTGCGCTGGGGCGATGTCCCAGGGTCCAGGCGGTCGCTGCAATAAAAGCCCGGTCGAGCCGGGGCTTCTGAAATTCTTTTCCATAAGCCTGAATAAGGTAGCCCACATTAGCGGTTACACTACTCCCGATGATGTGTGGATAATCTCGCTCCGGGTTCAGGCCCGCCCAGTCATCGCTTTCATACTTGCCCTTAGCCTTGCGCACAAAGGTTTCCAGCGCATGAAGGCAGAGGTCTTCTGTCATGGTGGTAGTGCCATCCATATCCATGAATACAGCACGAACACCGTGCTCCAGTTTCAACACGTTTGGAAGGAGCGGGATGTATTCATGGGCCGGTTTAATATAGGGCGGATTATCTACACGAGCATAGTGCGCCTGGCCTTGCTGAATCAGTGCAGCGACTTCCTCTGCTGTACAGTACCGGGAAGGGGAATTTGACATGGGTCTACTTTCTTGCTTGCTTTTACAGGCCATTGCCAGGGTTCGCCTGGACACCACGTGCACTGGAACGCGGAGGTGTTTCCAGGCGCATACCTGCTATAGGCTCAGGTGTTTTCCCGGGAAGCTGAAATCGACCAAACCCTTTTTCAAGGATACTACCGAAATATAGGTAGCCGTTATTTTCTTCGGCACTGGTGATGGGGGCATAGCGTCCAGCGGGATCCTGAAAGTTGTGTACGATTTCCCCTTTTTCGTTAAGACCCAGAACGAAGCTATACTCTTGTGGTTTGGGCAGGAAAGATTTAGGCAATCGTACAAGAACTTTGCGAAGGAAAGGCCAGGCCAGCATGCTGTCCAGACTGGCATCACGGGGGGAAGCCAGGGCCACCCAGAAAACACCCTCTGTACCAGCAGACACACCATCTGGAAATCCGGGAAGGTTGGAAATAAATTTCTCCACCGTACCTTTTTTCTCGCCCTTGAGCCAATAGCGCATGACGCGGTATTTACCGGTTTCGTTAACAAGTACAAAATCTTGCTTCGGGCTTACTGCAACACCGTTGGCAAAGTAAAGATTGTCCACAACAAGATGGGTCTGGCCTGTCCGTGGATCATAGCGCAGAAGACGCCCATTGGGACGGTGTTCCATCAGGTCTTCCTGATACATGGTTTGCCCATATTTCCAGGAAGCATCACTGAAATAAATCATACCGTCTTTGGTGATGTCCAGATCATCTGTAAAGCCAAAGGGACGACTGTCGCATTCAGTCGCCAAAACGGTTATGGTGCCAGAATTGCTTATGGAGAGAAGTCCTTTGTATGAATCAGCAACGATGAGATTGCCCGAATAGTCGAAGTGAAGGCCCAGAGGACGCCCACCCGTATCCGCAAAAACTTTTACATTTTTCCCTTCGCTATCCCAGCACAGAATGCGCCCATCCTCACAGCCGCCATAGATACTACCCTCTTTATCCACAGCAATGTCTTCAGGGGCTACGCCATCACTTTCCCCCAGACGGACCGTGTCTGCCAATAGTGTGTTGGCTGCATATACACCTTCAAAGGGCGGGGTCTGCGGTGGACGCCAGGCTGCCGGGTCAATGGGTACGGGCCAGAAGCACAGGTAAGCCAGGAGCAGGAGTATGGCTACACCCAGAATACGGATGGTGTATTTCATATTATCTCTTCTTTCTTCCAAACGTGTTTACATCTTGGGGCGTAGACGCACACCGATTGATTTGGCCCAGATCATATATTTTTCGCGCATGGCATCGGCGCGTTCCGTTTCATCTTCAATACGATTGTTCAATTCGGCCCGGTCTTCCGCGAGGTTATACAGTTCCCATTGTCCTTTTTTATGGGAAACCAGCTTCCAGTCGCCATCGCGTACCGCTGCATTCCAGAAGTGCTCCCAATAGAGTGTACGGGGTGTGCCTTCGCTTTTTCCCTGGAGCACAGAAACGAGGCTCTGACCGGGTAGCGGGGTAATCATTTTTCCTTTGTGTGTGGTGGGGTACTCAGCCTGGGCCAGCTCTACAAAGGTGGGCATGAAGTCGATGATGTGCCCTACGGTGTCGCTAAAGTCACCACGTGCTGTGATGCCCTCGGGCCAGTGTGCAATGAGCGGTGTTGAGTTTCCACCTTCGTGGACCCAGTGCTTGAACATGCGGAAGGGGGTGTTGCTCGCATTCGCCCAGGGACGACGGTAGGCCTGGTAAGATGCAGGCTCTCCTATGGTCGCTTCGGGATCATTTTGAATTTTAGAGTCGATCCGTTCGTGGCAGCCACCGTTATCAGCGAGGAATAGAATAAGGGTATTGTCGAAAACCCCTTTCTTTTTCAGGGTGTCTATGATGCGACCTATACCCTGATCCATGCGATCAATCATGGCAGCATACACCGCCATGCGCTGTGCCCATTCTTCTTTATCTTCCACCTCGTCCCAGGCGGGGACTTCTTCGTCACGCGGGGAGAGTCCCCAATCTTTAGCCAGGACATTCATTGCCTGCATACGCGCATAGCGCTCCTCGCGCAGCTTGTCCCAGCCATGGAGGTAACGGTCTTTGTATTTGGCGATGTCTTCTCTCAGCGCATGAAGCGGCCAGTGGGGCGCGGTGTAGGGCACGTAGTGCAGGAAAGGGGTATCCGTGTCGTGTTCTTCGATGCACTGTACAGCGTGGTCCGTGAAGGCATCGGTCATGTAGTACCCTTTTTCGGGTGGCGTATAGGGTTCGTCATCCAGAGCCATCTTGCGGGGGTTCTTTCCGCCCGTGTCCAATGCGTAGTAACTATTAGCACCGGAAATGAGCCCGAAGTAACGGTCGAAGTCTCGTTTGCAAGGCCAGTTTTCTTCCGCTTCGCCGACGTGCCATTTGCCGGACATGTAGGTTTTGTAGCCTGCGTTGCCGAGGACTTCGGCCAGGGTCACACACTGGTCGTTGAGAAAGCCCTGATAAGCCCCCGGCTGGTATTTGTCATCGTGACTCACCATGCCACCCATACCCGCCTGGTGGGGATAGAGGCCTGTGAGCAGCGCGGCGCGGGTAGGGCAGCAACGTGCGGCGTTGTAAAACTGCCGAAAGCGAAGTCCGACTGCGGCGAGGGCATCCAGGTTCGGTGTCTTCACTTCACCGCCATAACACCCGATGTCGGAGTAGCCCATATCGTCGGCCATGATGACCATGATATTGGGGCGCGTACTGGATGTAGCGGATGCAGGCACGCTGCCCAGTGCTGAAACTGCAGCAACGCTGGCTGCGGTTGTGCTTAAAAATTGTCTTCGATCCATGCTTTTAGGTGCATTCATCTTTAGATCCCCTGGATTTGGATACAGCGTACCGATTAGAGGCCCTTGTACACAAAATTTTATTTCTTTGCATGTATCTATTATTTACCATAATAGCACCTTCCCAAGATTAACCTTTTGTGGTAGACTGGATCATGCTGAGTATGAGTCTTGCACCCGTCAAAGGGCTGCGAGGCACAGGTAAGGTACTTTTCTCAGGGCAGTGCAGGTACCCATACCGTAACGGAGGTTATGAAATATGCAGAAAATTAGTGATGTACTTCGTCCCAGGGATACCTATTGGATTGACGCAGAAGATACGGTACGCCAGGCGGTCCGTTATTTGTGTGATCGGAAAACAGGTGCTGTGGCCGTACGGGATGGTGAGGATGTGGTCGGGGTATTTTCAGAGCGGGATTTGATGCATCGTGTTGTCAATAAAGGGCGTGATCCAAACTTGTTGTCGGTAAAGGATGTAATGAGTGAGGACCTTATCTTCATCCATGCCGATGATGAATTTCACATGGCGAAGGCCAAAATGTTCAAGAATGGCGTACGCCACCTGCTGGTAGTGGGTAAGGACAATGCATTCCGGGGGCTGGTCTCCATGCGTGATCTCATTGAAACCGATGTTGCGGAATCCTCTGAGTTGATCCATAAGCTGAATGATGTCTACTTTGAAAAGGCCTATAAGACAAAGTGGCGTATTTCGTCGAACCGGGTGATAAAAGAGACGTATACCCAGCCAAAGGCGTAAGTTAAACCATTCATAAGCCCCCATCGGATAAGGATCTGGTGGGGGTTTTTCTGTTTATCCGGTCTTCTGGGGGTAGCGCTTCGTGG
>CALAXS010000560.1 GCA_937895305.1 uncultured bacterium | reverse complement strand
ACATATTTAAGAAAAAAGTGACGGAAAACTGTCAATTGCCTCTCCAATTGAAGCCTTGGTACACTGACCCACTGCGTAACACTATACCGGAGTAGATTTATGAGTATCCCCCAATTCGAAGGTACCGACCAGTACTTCCTCGATCCCGAGCTAAAATCCATCGTCAATATCGCCCTCGCCATGGAGAAGCCGCTGCTCCTTACTGGCGAAGCGGGTACAGGCAAAACCCAGCTCGCCATGCAAGTCGCTGAGTCGCTTAATATGGACATAGAAATCCTGCGCTGTAAATCCACTATCAAAGGCGAGGAAGCCTGTTACACCCAGGACACCGTACTCCGTCTCAACGATGCGCGCTTTGGCAGTGCAGAGACGGGTCGCGATGTACAGGACTTTTACGACTACGTTATTTGGGGACCCATCGGTCGCGCATTCCGCGCCAACAAGAAAGTGGTCCTCCTCCTCGACGAAATCGACAAGACGGAATCGGACGTACAGGACAACCTCCTCGACATCCTCGAAGAATGCCAGTTCACCATCCGCGAGATTAACGAGACCATCAAGGCGGACATTCGTCCTGCGATTTTTGTAACGTCCAATGCGAAGCGCGAACTTTCCGATCCCTTCCTCCGTCGTTGTTACTGCCATCACATCGCCTTCCCTTCCAAGGAAGACATGCACCAGATTGTGAACCTCCACTATCCCAAGACCAGCCCCAAGCTCATCGAAGCTGCCGTCAACATCTTCTACGAACTGCGCGGGCGGGGCTTTGAAAAGCCCCCCGCCACCAGTGAACTCATCAACTGGATCGGTGCCCTCGAACAAACCGGACAAATGCCGGACCCTGAAATGCCCCCCCTCACCGGTATTTTGCTGAAACGCGCGGGCGACATACAGACCTTCCGACGGGGTGGCAAAGAACAACCCGGCAACCGCCAGCGCTACCCCTACTAAACAACGAACTGAACACACCATTCAAAGAATAGGCGAAACGTTTGCACAATGGGATTATTGGATATAACATTGCAAAACCTAACCCCAACGCGTCATTGCGAGGAGCGAAGCGACGCGGCAATCTCTCGCGCTGTCAACGACCGAGAGTTGAGGGATTGCTCCGACTTCATAAACAAGGCCAAAAAAGAGATTGCCACGCCTCACTTGCGTTCGACTCGCAAAGACGGTAACGTAAATTTTACATGTTTAAAAAGAAATAACCATGATTGATACCAAGCCCCAAACCAACGCCCTCTTCGTAGACTTTGTCAGTCTGCTGCGGGACTATGGTGTGCCCGCCAGCATGAAAGACCTCCTGGAACTGAACAAGGGCCTCGAAAAGGGCATGGTCAAGACGCTGGACGATTTGTTCATTTTTACGCGCCTGGTTTTTGTGCGCCATGTGGAACACATGGACGCCTTCGAGCGGGCATTCTGCCTCTACTTCTATGGCATTGATGTCCCGGCGGTACAAGAAGGGGACTATGAACTCTTCAACACCAAACAATTCCGTGAATGGTTGCGCCAGAAAATTGAGGACGGTGAAATCCCGGCCAAGGCCCTCTACCACCACGACCTCGACGAGCTCATGGAGAAATTCTGGGACACCATGCGCGAGCAGATGGAAGCCCACCACGGCGGCAGCAAATGGGTCGGCACCAAAGGCAACTCGCCCTACGGTCATTCCGGTAACAGTGAACGGGGTGTACGCGTAGACGGTGCTTCGCAAAACAAATCCGCCCTCAAGGTCATCGGCGACCGTCGCTACGTGGAATACTCCTCCAAAAACAAACTTCGCTCCGAGAACCTCCGCCAAGCCCTCGAAACCATGAAGCACATGAAAAACGAAGGGCCCCGCGACCTCCTGAACCTGGACAAGACCATCTACAACACCGCACGCGACGGCGGCGAGATAGACCTCGTCTTCGAGCGCGACCTCCGCGATAAAATTTCCGTCGCCCTGCTCATCGACAACGGTGGCAACTCCATGGCCCCCTTCGTTCCGCTGGTGCAGCTCCTCTTCTCACGACTGCACGAACGCTTCGAAGACATTCAGACCTATTACTTCCACAACACCATCTACGATAAAATTTACACCGACGCACGACGCATCCGCAGTTACCAACTTGAACAGCTCCTCCTCCGTCGGCCCGAAATGCGCGTCGTCATCGTCGGCGACGCCACCATGGCCCCGGAAGAGCTGGACTCCTACGGCGGTGCTATAACCCACTACGGCGGACGCGACCAGAAGCCCTCCTCCTACTGGCTCAACAAAATAAAAGACCGCTTCCCCCACACCTGCTGGCTCAACCCCATCGACAAAGAACACTGGGGCAACACCTACGGCAACTACACCCTCAACCGCATCCGCGAGTACTACCACATGGAAGACATGACCCTCGGCGGGATTAAGGGCATGGTCGAGTTTTTAAGCGAGAAGTAAGAGGGGGGAATAACATGGATTTTACTGAACATAGCGACACACTTGAGCAGGCTTTACAAAGTAACGAGTCTCTTGAAAAAGAACATTTGTATTTCTCGAAATCCATGCTTGATGCTTATGACAATGCCATATATGGCATGGATCTCCTTGCTATTGGCGCATTAAACCGTTCAATGTCGCTTTCCTCGGGCTTTCGAAGTATGCTGAAAAACAAAAACCTTATTTGTGCTGGAGCATTATTACGACTTCAAATTGACACTGCGATTCGATTTCACGCCGCTTGGCTTGTGGAGGAACCGCACACGTTTGCTCAGCAGATTCTTGTAGGAAAACAAATAAACCGGATAAAGGATAGTGCCGGAATGAGGATGACCGATGCGTATTTAATCAAAAAACTGGAAGCAGAGCACCCATGGTTGCCGGGTGTCTATAAAAAAACATCTGCTTATGTTCATTTATCGACCACACATATGATGAGCGCACTATCTCCTGCTAGTGAAAAAGAGAAATCAATCAAAATCAAAATATCGCCTAGCGATAAAGAGTTACCGGAGTCCTTGTACATTGAAGCGGTAGATGCTTTCAATGCGGCTACCAGGTTGTTTCTTTTTTATGTGCGCAGTTGGACCGTCACGAAAGACAATCCAGATTTATTCGATAACAAGAAGAAAGAAACGCATTAACACAATGTTTGGATTGTTGTAGCTCCTCGTTCCCACGCAGAGGCCATAGTACGGCAGGCAATAGGGAACGAGTGGAATTACGGAACAATCGTCATACCTGCGAAGGCAGGAATCCAGAAGACTTGGGGGCAGCATAGAAACACTGACATAGGCGCTATCCGCTTTAAATTTGGGTCAACCCAATTGACTCAGGCGGTGTGGATACCTGCCTTCGCAGGTATGACGGTGGGGAGGTGGTATGACGGTGGGGGCGGGCATGACGGTGTGGAGGTGGTATGACGGAAAGAGAGCATGTTGCGGGATTGCTACGCTTTGGCTCCTGACTTGGGCGAGGATTCATTACGCGGAGATTCCCGCCTTTGCGGGAACGACAAGCGTGTGAAGGTATTGGATTCACGCTACACATCTTTCCCCTTTGCGCCTTTTCCCCTTCGCGTGAGTCTCCCCTATTTACTCCCCTTGTCTTCCCCCTTTGTGCGCTTTGTGGTGCACTATTTCCCCCAGCGTTCACTCACCGCTTCGAGCCAATGCCGCGCGATGAGTTCGTGGCCCTGCGGTAAGGGGTGGACCCCGTCCCAGATCCATTGTTCAGGCGATACGGCCTCCGACGCGGTATCAAAAATCTCTTGGGTCTTGATGTGTACAGCGTCGTAGTCTGTGGCGATTTGTCCGACTATGGGGAGCAGGCGCTCCACCTGATCATGCCATGGCTTAAAAGCCTCTGCATCCTCAAACCGACCCGACGCCACGACAAAGGGGTCCAGCAAGACCAGCCGTAGTTCGGGATTCGCCTTGCGACTGGCATCGAGGATGTAGCGATAATCCGATTCCCAGGTGACGATGTCTACCCCATCGAGATTACGCCCCACATCGTTTATACCAATGAGGATACTCAGCAGGTCGGGCTTCATGTCGATGGCGTCTTTCTGCCACCTTGCACGGAGGTCACCCACCTTGTGTCCGCTCATGCCGCGATTATAAATGTCCAGCTGCGCTTCGGGCATATCCACCCCCAGCCGTGCAGCGATGAGATAGACATAGCTATGGCCCAGATAATGGTTGCGGTCCGCCTGGTTGCGTCCCCATTGCATATCGGTGATGGAGTCGCCCTGAAAAAGAAGTCGACTCCCCACATCGAAGTGGGGGAGACGATACGTGTAGCCACCCACACCCGCAGGATTCGCCTTGGTGTCCTGACCCATTGCACTACTTGAAAAGATTCCGGTGAGTGCGGCAACTGCACTGCTTTTAAAAAAGGTACGTCTATTCAGCATGGGTTACTCCTCGATGAATTATTTTGCTGCACGTTCTTCGGACCTGAAGTAGAGATAGAGGAAGGAGAAGAAGAGGGCCGATAGCACATGCCACACGGAGTGGCCCTGACAAATCGCATCAGGGGAAGAGAAGGTGCCCGCTATATCCATTTGACGGATGTACCCGG
>CALAXS010000559.1 GCA_937895305.1 uncultured bacterium | reverse complement strand
CCCGAAGTCATAGGCATTACATCAAGGTCTGGTATGCTTAACGTAATTAACCATACATTCTCCTTCAATTCAACTTCCTCGAGTCGAATATCTTTTGCGGGTCTATCATACATATCCTTAATAAATCCACGCGCTTTCGCGACGGCATCTTTAACATTCATACTCGCTAATTCCTCGCTTTCTATAGAAGTCTACCACAAAATCTATGATTATCCTATACAGGCAGACCGATGCTGCGCATGAGCTGGAGGGCATTGCTGTGGGCCACTACACCGTCGCGGAGGGTATAGTCGAAGGCCAGTTTATCACCATCCAGATGGTCTTTAAAATGGACATTACGCACACGACCAGTCTCTACCGCGTCCATCTGGGTCAGGGTCAGGTCGTGGGTCGTGACGAGACCAATAGCTCCCCGGTCAAGGAGGGCATGAATGAGTCCGGTAGCGCCTTCAACACGATCATGGGAATTGGTGCCGTGCAGAATTTCATCGGCCAGAAAAAGTACGGGCGTAGCGCCATCACAGAGATCGAGGATGGTCTTGAAGCGTTGAATCTCTGCATAGAATCTTGATGCGCCGTCCTGAAGCGAGTCCTGCACACGCAAGGTCGCGCCAATGGCCAAGGGGGATAAGCGGAGTTCCTTCGCGCGAACTGGTGCACCCATCTGTGCGAGGAGTACGTTGATACCGATGGTGCGCAGGTAGGTACTTTTTCCGGACATGTTGGAACCACTCACCAGCAGGGCAGGTTCGTTCCTGTTCAGATGAATCTCATTGCGTACGCAATCTTTTTCCGGGACCAGGGGATGGCCCAGCGCGGTACCCGCTAATACAGGTTCACCTGCTTCCAGCATGGGGAAGGGGTCGTCGGGATGCTCAAAGGCATAGGCGGAGAGGGATGCCAGGGCTTCGGCTTCACCCAGGGCTTCGAACCAGTCGGCAAGGTGGGGACCATAGTTCACTCGCCAGGCATCGATACGTCGGGTGAGGTGCACTTCCCAAACCAGGAGTATGGCCACGAGGGCAAAGAACTGATTGCGTTGCAGATCGAGAAGGCGCATGAGTTGATCGAGTTTATTGATACTGGTGGAAGCCTCAATGGAATTGACCTTTAGCTTGGCCTGAATACATTTTAGTTTTTCGCATTGAACGGGCTCCGCTTCTATGCGTTTCAACACCACCGCGAGTATGGCCAGTTCATGGCGCATACGGTCGGCCTGGTAATCGGAGGCCGTAAATCTTTTCCGGTTAATACCCATTATGGTGATGTTCAGGATGAAACAGGCAAGGACCACGGTCATGCCACCATGGTTCCAGAAGGGGATAGCACCGAGCGCGAGGACCGGGCTGCCCCAGGATAGAAGTATCATCCAGCCGGGCCATTGCTTCGCTGCGTTGTCCGCCCATTGCAGAAGCACTCCGGGATGGAGTTTACCCTGCACAGCCCCGCCGAGCAGGGACAGGTCTTCGCGAAATGTAACTTTGTCGCGCCACTCCTCCACCGCGGCTTGTCGTGCATGAACCTCATCAAGGTCTGCCGGATTCAGAAGCCAATGGGCCAGCCGTGACTCACCCACACGGGTACGCGCCAGGCATAACAATTCAAAAAGGGAGCCATGACCGAAACAGTCCAGGTCATAAGCATAGGGGTGAATTGCAGGTTGCCAGTCTTCGCCCTGATTGCCCGTGCCCACCCAGCGGTCATGAATACGATTGACCCCCTGGTGATACCAGTCCACCGCATTCGCGGCCCGGGCGCGGGTACGCAATACGCGACTGTGGAGCACGACCAACACCACAAAGACCAACACAGGCACCAGCAGGGTCCACCAGGACACGGGGTGCCAATACCAAAGTATAGCTGCCTGAGCCAGACCCAGAAGAAATAATCCAAGGCGCAGGTTGGATATGCGTTCATCCTGCTGATCCGCCCGGGCCACCTGTGCTGTGTAATAGGCTTGCCGTTCGGTATATAGGTCGAGTGGCGTATTTTGTGTGGTCATAGGGAAACATTGTGCGTCATGGTCCCCGCGAAGTGCAAAACTTCTGCGGGACATACACATTACGCATCAAATATTGTAGGATAGTGGGCTACAGGCATAAGGATACTCATTACCATGGCAAAGCTTTCGCCGAATACCGTCATTGCACAATGGCTCATTGATCATCGTAGCGGGATGGTTAATGCCCTGACGGAGTGTGTGGAAGCCACGAAACTGGACCTGACCTCTACCTGGCAGGCGGACTGGCTACAGACGGTTCTGGATTACCTGGAAGAACAACAGGATAAATCGACCCCCTGTATTGCACAGCTGGTGGATTGGGCACGGGAACAGGGTCAAAGTCTTGGCGAGGTATTACGGTATCTGCGTCTGACACGCAAGGCACTGGTATCCGAGTTAAAAGAGCACTCCGTTGCAGCCCCGTCGGACTATAGTGAACTCTTCGCTGATCTGGAAGATCGCCAGAACCAGCTTGCGGGAAAATTCTTTCTCCAGACAGAACGTGATCGCGTGGTCACGGAACAGCGACGTCAACGCTCTATGGCGGATGCCCTGGATATTGCTTTTGTTGCACTGAATACGGAGGGCAAAATTCGCTTCGCCAACAATTTGTTTGCCCGTATCGCTGGCACTACGCCCCGGGCACCGCGAAATCAGTTTTTGCTGGATTTTTGTGATGAAGCCGCTACGGCCGATATCAAGAAAGCACTACGCTCAAAACAGGGAAAGTCTGCCGTACGATTCAAGGGAGCCATTCAATCCCTTGCCGGTGAGGCGACCGCTGTAGAAATTTTTGCCAGCCCCTTTTTTGATGTTCGGGGTCTCCGTGATGGCTATGCCATTTCCATGACGCTGATGAATGAAGACGCGCAGCAGGAACAGGGCCTCATTCCATTGATGTATCAAAACCTGTCCATGCTTATTCCCCTTGCGACCCAGGTGCTGGATCGCGAGGGCACCATCCTCTATGAGAACAAGGCCAGTGAGAAGGTCATGCCCCAGGTCGCGGGTGCCTTTTGCTGTCACCTCATGAATCCCACGCATACCAATGCCAAGGGTTGTGTTTGTGCGCAGGTCTTCGCATCGGGCAAAGCGTGGCAGGGCGATGTACCCTATGGCGGCCGCATTATGCAACTCATCGTTTTTCCCTTGCAGAATGAGGATGCTACGCTGGAGCGAATCGCTGTGGTCATTCGGGACATGAGCGAGCAGCGCAATATTGAGCGGCAAATCCTGGACCATCAACAGTCCTCCATGGTCTCGCAGGTCGCTGTGGCCGTGGCACACCAGCTCCGTAATCCGCTGGGGGTGATGATTGGTTTTTCCGAGATGCTCGCAACGGGTCTGCCCACACCACAGGTACCGGATGCCGTAGAGAAAATTCACCGGAACGGGCTACGGTGCAAACAAATTGTTGAGGACCTGTTATCGGTAGGCCGTATTGCGCCGGAGGAGCGGGAACCGGTAGACATCAGTACATTACTGCGCACCCTGTTGCGGCTGCGATTCCAGAAGGACAAGGCCATAGAGTGGACCTGGAATATTCCGTCAGAGGCTTTGTGGGTCCTGGGTACTGTTCACCTGTTTACAGAAGCCTTCAACCAGATTTTGAAAAATGCGGTGCGGGCCGCGAAAAAACAGGTTAGGGTAGACGCGCAAATTGAAGGTACCATGATTGCCATACGCATTTATGATGATGGGGACGGCATCGTAGCAAATCATTTTGAAGACCTTTTTCTACCCTTCTATACCACCTATAAGGAGAAGGGGCATATCGGCCTGGGGCTGAGCCTGGCACGGTCTGTGATTCAGGAGTATGAAGGCCAGTTAAACGTGGAGCATGTGGATGCGGGTGCCGCCTTCCTCGTGCGCCTGCCCCTGATAGAGGGCAGTCAGAACGAAGCGACATCCACTGCTGTGGCGGATGCTGCACAAGACCCACCCGCTCAACCATCTGTGCTGGTGGTGGATGATG
>CALAXS010000558.1 GCA_937895305.1 uncultured bacterium | reverse complement strand
CGACAAATACGCCGAAGGATTCCCCGGCATGCGCTTTTATGAAGGCTGCGATAACGTCGACGATGTTGAAGCCTACGCCTGCGAACAGGCCCGCACCCTTTTCGGCGCAGAACACGCCTACGTACAACCCCACTCCGGGGCCGATGCCAACATGATCGCATTCTGGGCCATTCTCACCGCCAGAATCGAAGTCCCTGCACTCGAAGCTGCCGGGCAAAAAGACCCGTCCAAGATGTCCCAGGACGACTGGAACGAAATTCGCCAGGCCCTGGGTAACCAAAAACTGCTGGGTATGGATTACTACTCCGGCGGACACCTAACGCATGGCTACCGCCGTAATCTCTCTGCAAAGATGTTTGATGCCTATTCCTACGCGGTGAACAAGGAAACCGGTCTGCTCGACTATGATGCCCTTGAAGCACAGGCTATGGAACTCAAGCCCCTCATCCTGCTTGCAGGATATAGCGCGTACCCCCGCGCCATCGACTTCAAACGCATGCGCGAAATCGCCGATAAATGTGGCGCAACGTTTATGGTCGACATGGCTCACTTCGCCGGGCTCGTTGCAGGTGGTGTATTCAAGGGGGACAACAACCCCATTCAACATGCACACATCGTAACTTCCACAACCCACAAAACCCTTCGTGGCCCCCGTGGCGGCATCGTGCTCTCTACCGCTGAGCTGGGCACCTATGTCGACAAGGGCTGTCCCCTGGTTATCGGGGGGCCCTTGCCCCACGTCATGGCTGCAAAAGGTGTTGCCCTTACCGAAGCCAACCAGCCTTCCTTCAAAGACTACGCCCAAAAAGTTCTCGACAACGCAAAGACCCTGGCACAAGCCTGTATAGACGAAGGCCTCACGGTTGCCACAGGCGGTACAGACAACCACTTGCTCCTCATTGACGTGGCTACCAGTTGTGGTATTACCGGGCGTCAGGCCGCTGGCGCACTCCGCGAATGCGGCATCACCCTCAACTACAACTCCCTTCCCTACGACCCCAACGGCCCCATGATTACCAGCGGGCTGCGTGTCGGTGCACCTGCCACGACCACCCTCGGTATGGGCGAAAATGAAATGAAAGAAATCGCGGCGATTCTCAACCTCGTGATTACCAACACCCAGGCTGGCATCCTGCAAAATGGGCCCAACGCAGGCCAACCCTCCAAACGCCTCCACACCCTCGACACCGAAATCCGTGACCAGGCCCGTGCACGCGTCAAGACGCTCCTGGACCAGTACCCCGTTTATCCAGAGCTGGATCTTGAATTTCTCCAGCAACATTTCGGATAAAGCATGTCGCTTAGGGGGCTAAACGGTTTGAACCAAAGTGTACGACACTATTGCAAGGTGGTCTTGTTTAACAAGATCAGATTGATTGCGGTGTGCTGTGCTGCCCTGTTGATACTCGCTTCCGGCCGCGGCATCACCCCCTCACTGTGTGCCAACATGACTGCCCTCAATGAGGTCCAGGACGCTGATACACCAGTATGTGTTGTGCAAGCAGGGGGAAAGACCTGCTGTCAAAGTGCGCCAACCAACAAGACCAACCAGGAACCCGAACGAAAGACCTGCCCCCTTTGTTCCCTCGTTAAAGGTGTTTTCATACCCCTGGAATACGTTCAGTTTACAGTCCCCCCCCAGGAAAATTATACGCCCCGGGCCATTTCATGGCGTGCAACCGCACAACACAACTATGACCCCGCAGCGCCCAATCGCGCACCCCCCGCCTGATTCTTTCCTACCCAACGAATCACATCCTGAATTGCAGATACCCTTAAAGTATCTGTGTGTCTGCCCTCATTTTATTAAGGAAAGAATTATCATGTCTCAATATAAAAAGGGTTTTACCCTTATCGAACTCCTCGTCGTCATCGCTATCATTGGAATACTTGCTTCTATTCTCCTGCCCGCACTCAGTCGCGCCAGAGAATCCGCACGTCGTGCCAGCTGCCAGAACAACCTCAAACAGATGGGCATTACGTTCAAGATGTATGCCAACGAAAGCAAAGGCGCAAAATTCCCCCCCATTAAATCCGCAGACTGTATGGGGGATGCCCATGCCTGGGACATCACCCCGGACATGGAAACCCTCTACCCGGAATACCTGGCAGACCTCAATGTGCTCCTCTGCCCCAGCAGCGTAAGTAAACCTACCGCGCTCGAAGAATGGGATCAGGGCCCTGCAATGGGTCCGGCCTGGTCCATGCACATGGGCTATACCAACAACGGCATCGTCGAACCCTGTGAAGTTTCTGCCATTCCCTACAACTACCTCGGTTGGGCATTTACCGCAGATATGACAAAGGGCGTAGAAGTTATGGACATGACCTCCATGATGACCATGGCCAACGACCCCATCACCGTGAACACCGATGCCCTCGCCACGCCCTGGGAGATGGGGGATACCACCGTAGTGGATGAAGACTGGCAATTCGCGCTGCCACTGAACGAATATAACACTGCCTACCGTATTCGCGAAGGGGTAGAACGATTCTACATTACAGACATCAATAATCCTGCGGGACGCGCTACGGCCCAGTCCGAAATCGCCGTCATGTGGGACTCCATCATGGACAGAAAACCAGACCACTTCAATCATCTGCCGGGTGGCTTGAACGTGTTGTACATGGACGGTCATGTGGAATTTCTGCGCTACGAAGAATTCGGCGATTTCCCCGCCAGCGGCGCTGGCATCAATTTCCACCACGCCATGCACCATCATGCTGGTGGTGGCATGAGTATGTAACCCGACCAGAGACAAATAACGGGGAGCTGTCTTTATTAAAAAACGGCTCCCCGTATTACATTAAAACTACCCGTTACTCGCCAGGCCCCGTACCTTCTATCAAATTCTCTTTCCGTGTAAACAGGAAAACCCCGATAATAAGTGCAAACTGGATAATGAGTCGACCCCAAAGGAAGGATGACGCTATATCAGGATAACGATCC
>CALAXS010000557.1 GCA_937895305.1 uncultured bacterium | reverse complement strand
ATTGGATAATGCTACTACATTCAGTTTGTGTATAACCGACAAACTCGGTATCACTTAATAATTTGTGAAGAAATTTCGGGAGAGCTTTCTGACCACTTCCGGTCCAGGCACTACGAGCACGTTTCCGCTGCCCTTCCATACAGGCCTTGAAACCGTCGTGGTCGAGTTTATAACTACGATCTTCGGCAATATCCTCTGTCAGATCAAGAGGAAAACCGAACGTATCATGAAGCATGAAGAGGTTTTCGCCGGAAATGATTCTGTCGCCATTGTATTCCATATCTTCAAAGATATTACTTAGTTGGTTCATCCCGTGCGCAAGGGTTACTTGAAAATTCTTTTCCTCAACTTTGATGATGCTTTCAATTCTTTTTCTACCTGCTTCCAATGCCGGGTATTGGTGGCTCATCAAGTCGATAACCGTATGGCAGACTTGGTGTAGGAAGGGTTTTTCCAAACCAAGTTCATGCCCAAAACGTGCTGCACGGCGCAATAGACGTCGCAACACATAATCACGACCCTCATTCCCGGGCATAATTCCTTCAGAAATCAAAAAGGTAACTGAGCGAATATGGTCAGCAATGACGCGGAAAGGTACAGGACTATCCCCATACTTCACCTTGCACAGGCCCTGGGTAAAATCGATGATGGGAAACATGGCATCGGTATCAAAGACGGTTTCTTTATTCTGGAGTAGCGTCGCGAGACGTTCCAGGCCCATGCCCGTGTCGATGCCGCGATTCTTTAGCGGGAGGCGCGTGCCGTCAACTTGCTGGTTGTACTGGGGAAAGACAAGGTTCCAGAATTCCATGAACCGTTCTTGCGGATCGTTCTCCGGGTCCGCATTAGGGTCGATGGCTTCACCCTTGTCGAAGTGCAATTCGGAACAGGGACCACAGGCCCCGCTGTCGCCCGCGGGCCCCCAGAAATTGTCCTTGGCCCCCATGCGCACGAGGCGCGAGGTATTGATACCAATTTCCTTTTCCCAGATGTCGTAGGCTTCGTCGTCTTCGTCAAAGACGGAGACCCAGATGGAATCAGCGGGAATCTTGAGTACGTTGGTGGAGTAGTCCCAGCCCCATTCGATGGCTTCGCGCTTGAAGTAATCGCCAAAGGAGAAGTTGCCGAGCATCTCAAAGAAAGTGAGGTGACGAGAGGTCTTCCCCACTTCGTCGAGGTCATTGGCCTTACCGCCTGCGCGGAGGCATTTCTGCGAGGTGGTCGCACGACGATAAGGCACGGGGATATCGCCCGTGTAGTAGGGCTTGAACTGGACCATGCCCGCGCTGGTAAACATGAGCGTCGGGTCGTTGGCAGGCACAATGGTATCGCTCCGCTCGATCACGTGGTCACGCTCGCGGAAATACTCCAAAAAACTGCTGCGAATATCGTCGGTCTTCAAAGGTCACACTCCGTTATCGCGACGCTACTGCGTCGCTTTCACCTGCATAGGGGTACAAAGGGCGTATAATAACAAAATCCGGGGATGGGGTGCATGTTTCGGGTGGGGGTGGAGCATTCCTCCTCCCTTCCCCCCTCCCCCCTCTTCTTGCTATGATTGCGCCTGAGTTAACCACATAGTACGAGGAACACATGGAAGAACTGGGACGAATTATGGGGCTGGACGTGGGTGAAGCGCGCACAGGCGTGGCATTGACGGACCCCATGCGTATATTGTCGTCGCCTTTTGAGGTGATCCAGGTGACCACGCCAGAGGCGGACATCGCGCGGATTCAGGAAATCATCAGGGAGCAGGAAGTGGTGGAGATTGTGGCGGGGATTCCCCTGAATAAGGAGGGGGGACGTGGGCCCCAGGCGGAAAAAGTTGCGGCTTTTGTGGAACAATTACGGGCAGCGGTGGATATTCCAGTAGAGATGATTGATGAGCGCTACTCGACGGCAGCGGCCCATCGTACGATGAAGACCCTGAAGGTGAAGGGCAAAAAGAAGAAAAAGGTGGTGGATCAGCTGGCGGCGGCAGAGATATTGCAGACATATATGGACCGTAAACGGAATCTGGGTGGATAGACGGACATGAGTGAAGAACCAACAGGCATAGACGGTATCCGCAAGCGCTATCGCTTCGAGCGGTGGCTGGCAACGGGTGTCCTCTTTGTGGTGTGTACGATTTTGCTGGGCGTGGTCGGGGTGGGGCTGCTGGGGCTGGTGGTCTATGACCATGTGCTGGTGGATGGGGTGCCGGGTCCCAAGGTCGCGCTTACGGTGCCGGAGGGCATGACGGGTCGCGAGGTGGGTGACCTGTTGGTGGAGCAGGGGCTGCTGGAGCATGAGGGTTTCTTCCGCCTGGCCATGCGTATAGACAAGTCGGGCAAGGGCATCAAACACGGGGCTTATGAACTGCCCCAGGGCCTGTCCGCCACGCAATTGCTGGCACGGATTCAAGACGGCCCTGCCAAGCACCTGATTGACGATATCAAGGTCACCATCCCTGAAGGGTTGTCCATCGCGCAGATGGCGGACCTCTTTGATAATCCCACCGCCTTTATCGAGGCGGCAGCAGACCCGGAACTGATTACGAAGATTGGGCTGGACGTAGCGAACCTGGAGGGTTTCCTCCTGCCGGAGACGTATTTCTTTAACGAGAAGCCGACGGAGCGGGCCGTGGTGGAGCGTATGCTGCAACAGTACATGGACAGCTACGCGCAGTTATTGGCGGAGATACCAGGTGCGGAAGCCTACGACAAACTTCAAGTGACCACCGTGGCGTCGCTGGTGGAAGAGGAAGCGAAACTCGACGAAGAACGGGCCACCGTGGCGTCGGTGGTCTATAACCGCATGGAAATGAACATGGCCCTGCAGATGGATTCCACGCTGCAGTTCGCACTAGGTAAATACGGTCAGCGCATGCTCAATGAAGACAAAGAAGTGGAGTCGCCCTACAACACCTATAAATACCCCGGCCTCCCCCCCGGTCCCATCTCCAGCCCCGGCGTCGCCAGCCTCCGCGCTGCACTCCAACCCGAACAATCCAAGTACATCTACTTCGTCTCCAACGCCGACGGTAAATCCCACACCTTCACCACGAACCTCCGCGACCACGAACGCGCGGTAGCGAAATACCGGCGGGAGATTGCCGAACAGAGACGGTTGCTGGATTAATCATTTCCAAGAACTAGATAAATCATCATACAATAGATTGTTAGTTAGAACTTTCAGTTTTAAATCTTTCAGGGTTTCTTCCTTGCGGAACCAATTACGATGAGCAAACCCTGCCTTCTTTCTCTCTTCTCTGTATGCCTCATAAATTATTCTAGTAGATATTTTAGTTAGCTTCTCTACCCCCTTAATTTTAGATGTTTGTGGCTTGTGAAATCTCGAAAAAAACTCTATAAACGCACCCTCATCATCAAATTGCGAGCGCATTATTTCTCCTGCAACAAAGTACACTAACCACCGTCTTTCAAGCGCATTCTTCGCCA
>CALAXS010000556.1 GCA_937895305.1 uncultured bacterium | reverse complement strand
CATCCGCAAGAATGGCAACACCCTGTTTGAGATCCAATTTCTTACCCTTTACCTTCTCCAAAAACTCCGCTTCCGTTCCTGCGAAACGAGGGCTGATTTCAAGGGGCACGCTACAAACACCCGCCTCATCACGTGGCACACTATAGCCAGCCCCATCCAACCACTTACTCCACAAACTGTTCATGCTTGCCCGGGCAGCCACCACACTGTTCGCGCCTTCAAAAGACTTGATGGGCGTATACTCCCCCTCCGGGATAATTTCCAACGCACAGGGGGGATGGGTCGTTAATTGCAACGCATCAAACACAAAAGTCTCAAACTTATAGGCATTGGGTGATTTCGGCTCCACCAACAAACCCGCCTCATTCAGATAGAGTACCTTCTTATGGGCCAGGTGCCATGGGAAGCAATCAAAACTATCATAGGTTTCCTGCACAAAATCCACCGAAAACAGATGAATGGCTGGATTGCCAGCATAATAAACCACATTACCCGCGGCATCCACCTCCAGTAATTGGGGATATAAATCCAGCTCACTATACTCAATCACATGGTACACACCATCACAAATACAATGTACCCCTACGGATTCACGGGGCTCACGTTTTCGATGGTTCTTTGACGACATGGAAGCACCCTGCAAGATGTGATAGCCAATGAACAAGGGGTCCGCAACCTTTACCGCCCAACTATCCACCTGGAAATAACTCAGATATTCCACACCCCGTTTTCGTGCATCCTCAAGGACACCCCGCTCCACCATCGCAGGAATAGAGCCCCCATGACCATTGGGATTCATGGCCAGGCGATGCTTCTCCGATAGCATGAACTTCCCGTCCTCATCCACACACGGCACCATGCGTTGCGTAATAAAATACACATCCCCCGCATTTAACCCGAAATAATCATGCGCCTTGAAAAAAGCCTTTGTATCCGCATCATTCGCCGTGCTTACCATGATGTACCACGGAAGCACACACCCATAGCGATCCTGAAGGTTATGGATCTTCTCCGCATGATACTCAAACAAACTCTTGCCAGTTATCGGCCCAACAGCATAGGCTCCCTTGGGCCCATCAAAACCCAGACGCGTGCCCTGGCCGCCAGCCACAAGAAAGAGACCGACTTTTCCCGCCCGTAACGCCGCCTCACCTGTAGCCCAGGCTTCCGCCTCAATAGCACCCCCCGTACCCAATCGTGGCAGACAAGGGACAGGCGTAATTTCCTCAAACGATTCAGGTGTGGGCGGGTTCTTGATCCACCGCTCCGTCAGTCGCTCCATTAATGGGAAATCCACCTGCGCCAAATCCGCCAACAACGCACCCTGTTCTTCAGTACTTAATGCATTCCAAAATCGAAAAACATGGTCCTGACCATGCTTCCTGGTTAGCTCATGCACAGCATCAGACATTAATCCAGCACCGCCTCTCTATACGTCGCGCGAACGGCCATGGCGATCCATGTTGTCCCGTTGCTGTTTGTTGGGTAATAATCCAGGTTTTGTGCCCTGCATAATCTCATACTTGGCACCACACCCGTCACAAATCCCATACTCAAAATCCGGCTGCTCCAGATATTCCTCACAATGCGGGCATTTGGGCTGTTGCTGATGGTGATACAACGCACGAGGATCTCCTAGAGGCTGATTGCACGCAGTACAGGTCGTCACCATGCCCGAACGCTTCCAACACTTGCTGAACGGGCGCTCACCTCGGCAAATAGTACAAAAAATAACACGAGAGACTAACGGATGCACAGCGTTTTCTGCCAGTGGTGCTGCGTTCTTATTCTTGTCACGACGAAATAAACCCATACGCCATCCTTCTCCAGCCTGCTATCCCGCTAAACGCGATTCGCTATACTGATTCTGCATTGCCATCGATGTAAATGCCCATTGCCTTAAAGCGCTTGAGATCAACATACAAAAACACCACCCCCTTAAAAGGGCCGGAGGCTACGTTCTCATCTACAGAAAACAGCAGGTCATATTCAGCAAGTCCTGCTGTGCTCCACTCCGTTTCAGGTACAGGGACGACTTC
>CALAXS010000555.1 GCA_937895305.1 uncultured bacterium | reverse complement strand
GGTGTGGTGGAGATATAGGACTAACATAATGGAATTCTATGAAATGGTTAATTTGCTGTGCAAAGGCGCATGTGTTGCATAGGCCAGTTTCTATATTCATTGGGACCATGCTACCATGCCCACACCGTAGAACCCCATCCCCCCCTCGGAGTCGCCACCATGAAACATGGTCTATATACCCTTGCCTTGATAATCCTTTCTGTAACAGCCACAGCGGAAACGCTGGTGGACAAGGCGTTCGACCAGCTGCGTGGCCAGAGCCGACAGGTTACGGACCGCTTTGAGTTTGCGGTGGTGGGCGATACACGATCGACGTTGCCGGTGACTTTGCCGCAGGATTTCTTCGATATGATTGCCGAGTGGAATCGCATCCGCCCGGACTTTGTGGTGGATGTGGGTGATCTTGTGCTGGGGGGTGCAGCGGAGGGCATCGCACCGCAGTGGGATGAATTCGAGCGCGTCGTCGGTCAGATTGAAGTGCCTTTCTTCCCGGTCGCCGGGAATCATGATGTCTTTGACCCGGCCACGGAGAAGATTTATACGGACCGTATCGGCCCCATGCGCTTTGCCTTCTCCTATGGGAACAGTCGTTTTATTATGCTGAATTCCGAGGAGCAGGGTCAGGTCTATGGCATTTCCGAGGGACAACTGAATTGGCTCAAGGAAGACCTGGAACAAAGTCGGGACCAGCACATCTTTGTATTTCTCCATCAGCCTTTCTTCGCCTATGACGACGCTGAAAAGCATTGGGCTCAGGTCCACAAGTTGCTCAAGGCCTACCCCGTTAAGCTCGTCGTCGGCTGTCACTGGCACGTCTACCGTGACTATGGGGAGCGCGACGGTATCCGCTATATCGTCACAGGGGGTGGTGGTGCAGAGCGGCACGACCCTGAGGAGGAAGGGGGCTTTGCCCACTACATCTACACCCAGGTTCGTGGTGACGATGTCCACATCAGCGTCATCAAACCCGGTAATGTTCTTGCCGATGACGTGGTCACAAACGCGCGTATCCAGACGCTGAAAAAGGTGCGCGGTGCCTTTGATACCCGTGCACTGGAAGTACCCTATGGCGAGGACATCACACAGCCCCTCGTCGTCACCATAGACAATCCGCTGGACGTAGTGCTCGAAGCGACCCTGCAATGGAAGAACCCGCCCGGTTGGGTCATCACCCCTGAACAAAGTACCGTGAAACTTGGCCCGGGGAATCATGGAGACCTCCAGCTGGAAATTCAGGCGGTATCACCGGAAATCGTGCGCTATCCTGTACCAGAGCTCATCACCACTGTCACCCCGTCCGGTCAGGCCCCTATCCATGTACAACGCCCCATCAAACTCATCCCGCTGTTCAACGCTCCCAAAATTGCACAATCTATCAACATCGATGGCCGGCTCGACGAATGGGAACATAGCGCGTCCATTCCCCTTCCTTACGGCTGGGACTTCGACATCAGCGATACCGATGACCTTCAGGTAAGCTGTCGATTTATGTGGGACGAAAATAATTTCTACATCGCTGTGGAAGTGGACGATGACGAATTTCATCAGCCCTACGCGGGCGATATCGTCTGGTCCGCAGACAACGTGCAGCTTTTCATCAACGACTGGGAATGGGGATTGAGTCTCACCACCAAAGGCCCTGAAGTTTTCTTGTACAAGGGCGTTGATGTTGAAGGCGAAACCATCAACTATAACGTGCGGTTGGGTATTCACCAGGAAGGGCGGAGAACGATTTATGAAGCGGCCTTCCCCAAAGACCTGCTACCGCCGGATGTATTGAAGCCGGGTGGTGCACTACGCTGCGTCATCGTAGAGAACGACCTGGACCCCTCCGTCCCTGACCGTCCCCGACACTGGGCAGAGCTCACGCCTGGCGCAGGTTCTGGCGCGGCTGGCTTCCCGCGTGCAAAAATTGTGATGGAGTAAGCCTACACACGAAGCTATGGCAACAAGTTTGTCATTGGCGGGATCTTCTGCTGTGTGCGTTCCCCTGTTTCGCGATCCGTGTGGTCTCCACGACGCCGATACTGGGGCTCAAAATCCCCCGTCGTATCCATCCAGTCCTGCAAGACCCCGTCCAATTCCTGCGCCACTTTCCGCCCCCTTTTCGTCTCTGCAAGATTCTGCGTCTCCCACGGGTCCTTCACCACATCGTACAACTCCAGCAAAGGTCGGGGTTTCACAAAAATCATGTTCTGCGTATCCGTTATCGTTGCATCCGCTTGGGCTTGTAGCAAACTCTGAAAACTCGGCGACCCACCCAGGTCTGCCGCCGTACCATGATTCTTCTCCAGGTAGGCATTGCGAATGAGCTTGTACTTCTTCGTGCGCACACTTCGCAGATGCTCATCACAGTCATGCCAGTTCCGTTCACTGAATGCATACGTCCGACCGGGCTTCGATAAATCCAGCATCCGGGGCACCATGCTCGTACCCTGAAAATCGTTGGGCCAATTTACTTTGGGTACTCCTGCAATCTCCAACAGGGTCGGTGCAAAATCCACCACACTCACCAGACCACTATATTCGCCCCCTGCTTCCATCTTGCCCGGCCACGAAATAATCAACGGCGTACCCACCCCGGAATCGTAGAGCGTTCCCTTCGCACGGGGAAAGGGCATACCATTGTCCCCGAAATAGATCACCAGGGTATTCTCCAGTTGGCCCCGCGCTTTCACAGCAGCCAGCATCCGGCCGATGTCCCCATCCATCCGCGCAATCTCATCGTAATACAGTGCCAGGTCCGCTCGCGTTTCCGGTGTATCCACCAGATAAGGTGGCACGTCTACCTTCGCGGGATCGTGGGGCACTGGAATAACCCCCGGTGCATAAGGACGATGGGCATCTGTAAACCCTACCCAGCAAAACCATGGCTGCTCGCCGGCCTTATCCAGAAACTCGGGGAACTTGTCGAAGGTCTTGCTGTACCAGTCAAACTGCGCATCGGCGTGCTTGCCATAGTGCTTCTTGTTCATGTGCCCCGACACATAGCCCACCTTTTTCAGCATACCGGGTACTATAGGGTCTCCCGCCAGCAATGGCATGTGCAAATCTTCCGCGCCTGTCGCATGAGGATACTTCCCCGTCAACACACTAATCCGCGACGGGCTACACTGGGGCGTTGTTAAAAACGCATTCCAGTACAGGACACCCTCTGTCGCCAGTTCGTCCAGCACTGGTGTCTGAATCGTTTCGTTTCCGTAACAACCCAGGTCACGCCAGTCCACGTCATCCGCCAGAAAAATAAGGATGTTGGGTGGCGCGGTTTCCGCTGCGCAAGTAAAAGAACACGACAACAACACCACTGTTATAACCACAATCCATTTATGCATGACAAATCTCCTAACCTTGATACCATTTCCAAGTATGCCACACACCGTCATTCCTTATCTTGTCACCCCTGCGGAGGCAGGGGTCTCTCCGTGATAATGCTTAGCTCCAGACTGAAACTCCGACAAAAGATTGGATACCGTTGGGGGGATTCCCGGTCGAGCCGGGAATGACAGGAGGTTGAGAGCAAAAGATGCTTCTTCTCCCTACCCCACGCACAGCACAAAACTCATCACTAAATCAGCCCCAAGTATCACACACACCGTCATTCCCGCGGAGGCGGGAATCCAGGAGACCCTGCAAGACCAACTCGATAACGTACTGGATCCCCGCCTTCGCGGGGATGACGGTGTCTATATCGCTTTGAGGTTTGTTATTCTAAACTTGGACTCTATTAGCCCGTCATTGCGAGGATGCGAAGCAGGCGATAATCTCTCTTTGCACGATGACCAAACGTGTGGAATATAGATTGGCCACTCAATTAATTTTTCCATCGTTCCCTATCGCATGCCGTGCTACGGCCTCTGCGTGGGAATGCATACGCCGAGGCTTCGCCTCGAAAAACCGTGCCATATTCCATTCAGAATTCATCGGTCCCAAGTTGAAGCCATCAGGACCAAGCCAGATTGCCGCGTCACTCGTACCTCGCTCCTCGCAATGACGGGTGAGTTGTGTCATCGCCACTACGGTATTCATCCCTCTTCCATCCTCTGCGTTCTCCGCGTCTCTGCGTTAAGTCTTATCTGTTCGCCACGCACAGCACAAAACTCATCGCCAAGCCATCCTCCGTTTCAAATTCCATCACAGCCGTATCCCCGCCCGACGCCACGCTATAGCCGTACTTCCGGCCTTCGATAACCAACGGTAAGGACACCGAAAAATCGTGAACACTGTCACCATGGACCCGCTGCGCATGGTCGAGTATCAACTGCATAAGATCACACACACCGTCGTGCATCTGCTGTTGTGTGATTTCATCGCCCTCTTCCGACACCAGCAAGCCCTTCACCACGCGCAGGGCCATCACCGTCGGCATACGCAACACACAGCAGCCCCGGGTTTGTCCAGCAAGGCCCGCCACCACACTCACATCACTCTCCACTCCCACCTCCGCGATAGCCTTCACCGCCACATGCCTTACCTTCACCAGCGTCATGGTTCCCAGCGTCTCTTCCACCGCACTGATAAAGGGCCGCGCCATGGCCAGACTCAACTGTCCCATCCTACTGCTCCTTTATCCAGGCCACTGTCTGCTCCAGGCCCGCCTCGATATCCATCACGGGTGTATAGCCGAAGCCTTCACGCGCCTTTGTGATGTCCGCGTGTGAATAACGAATGTCTCCCGCGCGACCCGCCTCAAAAACAGGTTCAATCGTTGTGCCTAAAATCGTGTTGATATGACCCACCAGATCCAGCAACGTGGTCGATACGCCGCACGCAATGTTATACACCCCCGACAAGGATCCAGCCGCTGCACATGCCTTAAAATTCGCGGACACTACATTGTCGATATAGCTGAAGTCCCGTGCCTGTAACCCGTCTCCATGTACCGTCGGCGGTTCCCCTGCCAGCATCTGCCGGATTAAAATCGGGATGACCGCTGCATAGGCAGAGTGGGGATCCTGGTGTGGGCCAAAGACATTAAAATACCGCAACGCGACTACATCCAGCCCATAGAGGTCCGTGAAGTTCGCCCCATACAATTCATCCGTCGCCTTGGTCACGCCATAGGGCGATATGGGGCCACGGGGCAAGGACTCCTTCAGTGGCATGACCTCCGCCAGACCATAGACTGAGGAGGAGGACGCAAAAACCACCCGCTTCACTCCGGCATCCCGCGCCGACACAAACACCTTCAAGGTCCCTGTCACATTCACTTCGTTACTGTGCAGGGGGTTCTCTACCGACCGAGGCACCGAAGGCACAGCGGCCTGATGCAGCACATAGTCCACCCCCTTCATCGCTTCCCCCAGTAATTCCACGTCCAGGATAGATCCGTCAAAAAGGGTTATCCGATCCTGAATCGAATCCAGATTCGCACGATGACCCGTGCTGAAATCATCGATCACCCGCACCTCATGACCCGTTTCCACGCCATGTCGCGCCAGATTCGACCCGATAAAACCCCCGCCCCCCGTAATTAAATAAACAGCCATACACTCTCCTTACCGAAAAACATTATAGAACCCCCACCCCCCGGAAACAACGCCCATGCTCCCCTATCGATTCACAAGGCCTATACAACATCTTGTAAGACCAGGGCATGGTCTTTATCCCCACCTTTTCCACAGGCAAATTTAGGTCCAGGCTAATATTTGCAAAGTGTTAACCCCTCGCCCAAATTCATTCATC
>CALAXS010000554.1 GCA_937895305.1 uncultured bacterium | reverse complement strand
AAACTAAAAGCAAATATATTCAGGTTTACGGAGATCATATTTTATGTTATTACAACTTTAAGGTAGCGGTATTGTGCAGGATAAAAACATGGCCATATGGAAAACAGTGTTAGTCATCCGCCCGGCAAGGATGCGATTGCAAACCAATACCACGGGTTCGCCTGCAATATCCCTCACCTGATACCATGGCCCCCAAAGGAGAACCATGACAGAACCTGAATCAGCAACCCTGCGTGCATCCTGGCCCCAGCGCATCTTCGCGGCCCTCTTCTACACCGGACTCTGTGGGGTGCTCTGGCCCGTACGCAAACGCCTCAAAGGCCCCCTCCTGGAATGGCACCTCCGCCAAAGCATGGCCGTCCAGGCTATTCTGTTTTGCCTGATAGCCATCGTCATCGTCTTTGCTGTGGCCGTTTCCTATACCCTCGTTTTTTTTCGCCAGTGGCACGAAAGTCACACCCCCGAATTTTACGCCATCTTCATCCTGCGAAAGCTCTTTATCTGCTGGCTGGTCTTCTGGATCTACGCCGCAGCCCACACTTTCTTCAGTTCGACCTACCCCGTGCCCATCCTGCACCGCATTGCCAAACGGGATCGCATCCTCACCGCTACCTCCCTGATCACCTTTATCCTTATCGGACTTATCGGTACAGGCTGGGGTGTCAGTCGCTACGGCGCCAGGCTCATGCGATCTGACGACACCCCCGGCGCGGCCTACATCCTCTACGACGATATGGGCCAATACCCCCGCTGGCTCTTCGAGCTTGGCTTCTATCCCCTTGCCAAGGCCGCTACAGAACACTACGGTGAAGACAGCGTCGTACTGCTCAAGCTCTCCAAACCCCACATCCGTACCGCACTGCGGCACGGCGAATTTATCTTTATCGGCTCCCACGGTGTCGCGAATCGCCTCCTCGTGCCCGGCGGTGTCTTTAAAGCCGAAGACGTGAATCCCAGCCGAAACAACCCCGACCTTCAATATATCTACATGACCGGGTGTGACCAGAAATCCACCTGGGAAGCCGCCTTCGCGCCCGCCGAAGTCGAAAGCTTTGACCGCCTCACCGCCGTCCTCGAACACATCTGGTGGATGTGGGTCACCGGACCCGAGAAGGTCAGGTCACTAAAGTAGAAAACCTGAAACCGCATCTGCGATTTCAGGGTAGGGGTTTTAATGTGATGGTTGTACGCTTCGGCTGATGGCTGGGATACCGTTGGGGGGATTCCCGGTCGGAGCCGGGAATGACAGGGAGGGGCGGCTTCTTCGCTCTGTCTGTTCTATCGTCTGGCCAAGTGACAACGAAGACAACAATGCCATGTCCCTAAAAAACGGGTGTACACCAATGCTTGTATTCCTCAACCTTGTTGAGGACCACGTCGAAGTAGACTTCCTGCAATTTTTTCGTGATCACACCGGGGTGTCCATCCCCGACCAGGCGACGATCCACGGAGCGGACCGGGGCAACCTGTGCGCCTGTGCCACAGAAGAAGAGCTCGTCACAGACATACAGCTCGGTACGTGATATGGGCCGCTCTACAACATCCAGGCCCAACATTTCATTGGCCAATTGCATGACGGTGTTGCGGGTGATGCCCACCAGAATATCCGCCGTGGGGGGTGGGGTAATCAGCTTGCCGTCCTGCACCATAAAGATGTTCATGGCACTGCCTTCTGAAACCGTACCATCCTCCCGCAGGAAAATAGCCTCGTGGAACCCTGCCTGCTTCGCCTCGGTCGCGGCCAGGGACGAATTGATATAACTGCCCGTACTCTTCGCACGACTGGGGATGGCGTTGTCCGCCAGACGACGCCAGGAGGACACGGCAACATCGAGGCCATCTTTGATGTCGACATAATCGCCCAGCTTGATGGCGTAACAGGTAAGGCTGCTTTTCACGCCACGGACCGCAGGCCCCAGGGAAAGCTCACTCTTGTAACACAACGGACGGATATAGATGCCTTCACGGAAACCGCTTTGCCGCGTGACTTCCAGGCAAATATCTTCAATCTGTTCCGCCGTCTCCGGGATCTCCATGCAGAGGATATTGAAATTTCGGACCAGACGGTCGATATGCTCTTTCAAGCGAAAGACATAGATATTGTCTACGTCTGCACAGTAATACCCACGAATCCCCTCAAACAACCCCGTGCCATAATTAAAGGCATGGGTCATCACATTGACCTTGGCATCTTCCGCAGGGATGTACTTGCCCTCGAAATAGGTTACTGCGCCCGGTTCCATCTTGGCCATGAATATTCTCCAACCGTTAAAAAACATACATTGTGGCAGTTAATCCTGGTAACTACCGTCACTTAACCCCAACCATGCGCATTCACCCAAGGGCTATATGCAGAAGCTGCATCTTAATCGGCCTTGGGCCAACGATGCAGGTCCTATAGTATCGCGATTTCAGATCATCTGATGCAAGATTTGACCACGAAGCGCTACCCCATCCCCAGTTTGAGTCAATGGGGCCAAGAGATAAGATGAGAAGGCTGTTCCC
>CALAXS010000553.1 GCA_937895305.1 uncultured bacterium | reverse complement strand
CTCGTTCCCAAGCTCTGCTTGGGAATGCATACACCGAGGCTCTGCCTCGGAAAACTTAAGTGTTCGACTGGGAATGCTACGCTTCGTAATACCCGGCTTGAATTGACGTGGTGGTTGGAGTCACAGACGATTAAAAAATCATTTGGGAACTGCACAATGCTAAAGCACCTTTTATGTATATCCATCCTCCTCATATCAACATGGGGAAGCGCGGCACCGGAACAACGGATCATCGGCTACTCCATGAATCCCGGCGCAACTATGGTGCGCGAACACTCCGCTAAATATGTGACCGACATCATCTTCTTCTCCGTCGAGCCCAACGCCGACGGCACCATCGACCAGCGCAACCTGAGCGCGTCAGGACTGGAAGCTATCCCGGAGCTGCGAGATAAACACGGCGTGCAACTCCATCTGGCTGTGGGTGGCTGGGGCCGCTGCACCCACTTTGCAGCCGTGTCTGCCACCGCTGAATCCCGCGCAAAGTTCATCGCGGAACTTATGACGCTCTGCCAAAAGCATGGCTTCAGTGGCATAGACTACGACTGGGAGTTTCCCAAAGACGCCAAAGAAAATGCCCTCTTTGCGGACCTCCTGGTAGAGTCCAAGGCAGCCTTTCAACCCCACGATATTGTATTGAGTGCCGCTTTGTCCCCATGGCAGAAACTCGACCCTATAGTCTATACCGCCCTCGACCGCGTACACCTCATGACCTACGACTTTGCCGGACGCCATGCAACCCTGGGTAGCACAACCCTGGCAGCAGAAAATTTTATCAAGCAAGGTATTCCCCCGGAAAACCTCTACCTCGGCGTACCCTTTTACGGACGTGGCATTGTCGACCGGGATAAAACCATGGGTTATAAAGGCATCATCGCGAAACATAACCTCGATCCCCACCAGGACGAAATCGACGGTATGTACTTCAACGGTCCTGTAACCATTGAAGAAAAGGCACGCTATACCAAAGAAAGAGGCCTTGGCGGTATCATGATTTGGGAACTGAGCCAGGACATCACCGGGCGACACGCCCTCCTGCGAAGCATCCACAGAACGCTCAGATAAATAAACAGCGACACTTCCCTTATGGTGCTGCAAGTTTCTTCAGATAATCCCGGTACATGGCTTCCAGCGGCACATCCTGCTGTGACAACAAACTAAAGAATCCAACGCCGAAGGCAAGCTCCAGCGTTTCCCCTTTTTTAACAAGCGTAGAATCAGCTTTCACATCACCATCATGCGGCCCGGTCATGGCCTTCTTCCCAAATGGATTGGCCGTGACAAGACCATAGTCCCGACTATGAAACCACGAACCCCGAAAATTATCCGGGTGCGGCATTAGGATTGCCCCCACATAATTCGCACCGCGCACACCATACCCCGCGCACCATGCCGCTTCTTTTCCCCAGGTACCCTTCTCATTTTCCCCACCAGCACTATTCCGAAGTGTGCCGTCCCCATGCGCCACCCGCAGGTCCGTTGCCAACCGAAAACCCAGGCCCATCTCCTCCTGATCCCCAAAACGGACATCATGCTCCCCGGCTATAAAAGTAGACTCACTTTGCAAAAGGAAACCCCACTCGGTCTTGCGCAACGTATACCGACAGCGCTCGCGACAGATTTCCTTTCCATCACCCCCCTCATATTGATTGAGCACTGTAAAGGTAGCTACACCCTTTTCGCATACCGGCGATTCCAAAAATTTGATATGACGCACCCGCGCCTGGAGTCGCCAGAAATCTGCCCCGTTTATATCTCCAAAAGCGAGCCAAAGCCCCGGATGATACGTACCGTGGTCATCATTCCCACGATCATGCACAGGATGGGGCGGATAGTTCCGCGTAACCTGCTCACCCCCCGGCGCGTGGAGTTGCGCAAAGTAAGGCCGCGGGAGCACATCATCTTCCCACACATACGTAGCAAAAGGTGCTCCATCCACCAGAATTCCCATTTCATGCCCATGGGATTCAAAAGTGATGCCTGTCTCCGTAGTCGCCCCCTGTGCACACACTACGATGAACACCGTGGCAAACAAGAGACAAGCGAAACAAGTTAAAGTACGGAACATAAGGTGCTCCCTTGTTATAGGTCCATACACCACGACCAGAATAGTGCAATGTCTTCAGACAGACGAATCACCCAGATACCCGAGCGCTTCCAGCTCTTCCATGAAAGGCGCATTTATAACAGGATCATCCATTTTGGGATTCAGCACCCTGCCCTCTCGGGCAAATTGGGTATGCAAGATCATGGCCTGCTC
>CALAXS010000552.1 GCA_937895305.1 uncultured bacterium | reverse complement strand
AGAGAACATTGGGAGGAATAAATAAATTCCCTTAAATACAAATCACACCACTAGAGCACCTTAAAGCTGAGGTGCGCTATCTCCCCTATGCAGCCATCGCGAGCAAGAGATTGCCGCGTCGGCGGAGCCTCCTCGCAATGACGCATGTTGTCGCGTCATTGCGAGCCGAGGGAAACGAGGCGTGGCAATCTCTTGCTAGCATAGACCATGATGGTCGATTACTTTCTCACCCATAGTCGTGATGTGTTACAACAAAAAGTGTCGCATGTCTTCCTTAAAGAGCGGCAGGTTTCCGCGCCAGGACCTGGTACGCACTGTATTTGTAGATAGAATCCGGGTTATGGCGTAGCTTGTCGTATTCTTCCAGTAAACGCTGGTCATCGCCGGGTTCAACCAGGCCCTTTTCCAGCAGCAGTTCATAGCCACTCAGGTAAAGGGCTTCCCACATATCCAGAAAATACGCACGTTCAATGGGATCCGTCATGCGCTTGTCCATCATGGGCGGCACGGGCGTGAATCGTTCCACTATATACCCTGCACCCAGAAAGTAATTTGCCAGCTTGATGCCAATATCAGGATTTCCGCCAATGCTGCTTTGCAATTGATTAAACTGGTCCCAATATTTCCGCAGGAATGTACTTGGTGGATCAATATAAACCCCGGCGTTAAAGACCTCGGTACAATAAAATTTCCCACCAGGTTTTAAAACCCGCAGCGCATCCTTCAAGATGGCAAGGGGATTATAAAAATGTTCCAGCACCCAAAAGATATACACCACATCAATTGAATTGTCCGCAAAGGGCATACAAACACCGGACCCCTGGATTAATTCTGCTTTACCTTGTGCGATATTTTCCGTCAGCAATATGCGGGCTTTTGCAATCTGTTCCGGCGAAAAATCGATTCCCGTAATCTTCCTGCTCCCATGGGTCTTCAGCAGAATATTCATCTGGGCACCCACGCCACAGCCTATCTCTAAAACATGGTCCTCAGCACCAAACTCCATGCTTGGGTGGTGGTAGGGTGCCAGGAACTCGGCCTGTGCCATAAGGCGCGTCTGCTCCATGGGACTATAGCTGTGAATATACTCTGGGGCCATTGATGAATATCCTGTTGCATCCCGCTGCTTAAACCATTATAGTGGATGCCAAGGTCCGATTAGAAAGTCTTTATGTTTAAACTATATTCCAAAGGGTGCGAATATGCCATACGCGCACTGGTCTTTGTAGCCGACGAAGGTAAAGATCAGACCGGGCGATTTCAAGCTGCAGAAATTTGTAAACGTGCCGCAATACCAGAAGCCTATACCCGCAAGGTATTTCAGGCCCTGGTGCAGGGCGAATTCCTGTCAGCACACCGTGGCCCTGGTGGTGGCTATTCACTGACCCGTCATCCCACCGAAATTAGTGTACTGGATGTTATTCTGGCTGTGGATGGGGAAGAAACCTTTGACCACTGTGTCATGGGGTTGCCCGGGTGTGGTGGTGACCATCTATGCCCACTCCATCATATTTGGGGGGAAGCGAAAGAGCGCATGTTGACCCAACTGGAAAACAGTACCTTACATGACATCAGGGAAACGGTAGTAACCCGCAGTGCGCTTGGAAACACGGACCAGGACTAGCAGCTTGACTGCGCTTCCATAGGCGTGTCGTGAATTTCGATTTCAAATGTCTCTTCAAAGTCCTTTGTCGTGTATTTGCGAATAGCATCCCAGGTAAGTTGCTCGCAGGCTTTTTGGCAGGCCATACACCCTACACACGCATCGTAGATCACTTGCACCGGGGGAATAGGTAAATTATACTTGTCCTTCGAGACCGGGCGGATGCAGTCGGTCGGGCAAAAAGGGATACAAACCTGGCACCCGGTGCAGTTGTCCTCATCGACCACCGCGATAAATTTGGGTCGTTTTTTCTTGGTTGAGATTTTTTCCACCACACGACCCACTTTTTTATAGTGATCGAAGTCCCCGGCCATGGTGTCTCCTTCGCGTGGTATAGTGCAGCGGAATCGTGTAGTTGATCTAAATGGGCGCAATAATGGATAATTATATCCAGAATAGCTTTGACTTGC
>CALAXS010000551.1 GCA_937895305.1 uncultured bacterium | reverse complement strand
AAATTTCACGTCATTGCGAGGCGTGAGCGTAGCGAGCAACGCGGCAATCTCGTGCTCGCAATGATTCACACTGTCAATAAAGGGCATACTCACTACGGAAAAATTTGAATCCAGATCTATATGTAAAACTGGGGATTACTGAGGTTGCGGGGTGGCGTATTCACCCGAAAAGTATGGTAGACTACGCCGTGTTAGATGGCATCGGGAGAATAAATGCTTGGATAATCCAGGTCGCATAGGCAAGGGAAAACTCATCGGGAACCGATATGAGGTCATTCGCCCGCTTGGGCGTGGTGGTATTGGCAAGGTTTTTCTCGTAAAAGACACCAAACGCAAAAAACTGCGCGCGCTGAAAATGCTCCGGTCTAAATACCAGGACAACGGTCGCGCTATGGAGCGCTTCGCCCGGGAAGTCCAGGTCGTCCGGCAGATGAATCACAGCGGTATCGTCAAGATATTCGATGCGAGACGCGATGGTGAACTGCTCTACTACACCATGGAATACGTAGAGGGCAAAAGCATTCGCGCATGGATGACAGAGCGCGGCACCCTCAATTTCGGCAGTACCGTACGGGTGCTGGCACTCGTAGCCGATGCCCTGCACTATGCCCACCAAAGCACCATCCACCGCGACATCTCTCCTGAAAATGTGATGGTGCAAGCAGACGGTTCCATTCGCATCCTGGATTTCGGCCTGGCAAAACTTACCGAGACCAACCAGGCCCTCACCATGGTCGGCGTATCCCTCGGCAAACTCGCCTATGTGGCACCGGAACAACGCATCAGTGCCAAGGATGTGGATCATCGCACCGACATCTATCCCCTGGGTGTCATGTTTCACGAAATGCTCACCGGGAAACTACCTGATATAACTACCCGATTCTCTGAACTTTGCCCGGACCTCCCCAAGGCCTGTGATGATCTGCTGGCAAAGACACTGGCAGCAGACCCGGAAGACCGCTACGCCAGCGCGGTAGAATTCAGACAAGATTTGGTTGCGCTCTACCAAACCTACAGCACACCAGGCAGAAATGTGGAGACACCGGATTCAGAAGATGATGCCGTGATTAAACTTGAGGATCTCCCTGATGGGCTCAAGAAAAAGAAAGCACAAGGCTCCCTGCTCTACCGCTTCCTTAATTTCAGCCCCAATGCCCTCTGGAAATGGCTACGTAAGAAAAAGTAAATCTACTTATTCAATGCCTTATCAATTTTTTTCAGGGACGGCAAGCCCAATTCCTGCGCCTTCTTATAATAGGAACGTGCCTCTTCGGGGGCATCCTGGTCAATGGCATACCAATATGCCAGATTAAACTGGCCAGCCGCATAATCAGGGTGATTTTCGATTAATGCCTTTTCTGCTGTGATGGCATCCTCAATCTGACCATTATGCGCCAGATTCACTGCAAAGCCATTCTGTGCTTCAATCAGTGAAGGGTCCAGTTCAAGTGCACGTCTGAAGTGCTTGTCCGCTGCCTCAAACTTCTTCTGGTTCATCTTCTGTTTGCCAAGAAAATAATGGCCCAACGCCTCATCCACCAAGCCCAGATCCGTAAGCACCGCAGATACACACCCATCCACCGCTGTCACATATCGTTCCTGGAATACCTTACCACCATCCCCGGTCCATTGCGCAATGGCATCATCCTCAACCTTCAATCGTGGTGAACTGAAATTTGGGGCCAGGGTCTTGCTCGGATCTGCCAACCGATCACTTGCCAGTATTGATGCAGAATTCACGACAATACTCTCGCGCCAGATTGCACTGCCATCAGGCATGCTACGCAAAGCGCCATCCAACTTTGCAATCAGGGTCCCCTCATAACCAAACAACCCATAGGTCATTGATAAATCCAATACTAATGCATGACCATTCCGATCAAGTGCATCATAGCGAGCCTGTTCTGCTTCTTGATGTGAACGATACCCCGCTGTTGAAACGCGGTTGCTGACCCGTTCCCCATTGGGCACTAGCGCCAGGAGTCGTGATTCCAGACGTTCTTCAAAAACAGCACCGCAATCATAGCCCCCGATGGCTTCGGTGATAGCACGGCGATGCTTGGCATTTGAAATTGCAGAGATACCCGCCCCTAATATCGCCCCGGTACTCCCGCCAATCTGAAGTGTCTGACGTGCAGGAGACACAGACACAATCAACGAATCATTCACTCCTTCGATAGAATAGGCCGGTTTGGCCGCAGTCTTCAGCGTAGGATCATCGGTTTGCCCGGTCGTTACACACCCGCTGACCAGTAAAGACACACTGAGTAGGAGGGCGAATATATAGCGATACAACATAAATAATCTCCTGAATTATAATGACGACGATTGAGGTGAGTTCCATCATACCACGCTCTGCCCTGAACGGGTACTTTTCGAAAAGCATCACTATGCAGGTGAATTTCAGCTAATTCCTGTACTGCTTTGGCTCAATCTCGTGTTTACGAACTCGCAGCCCCATAAGCCGCTCTGTAATACCCAATTCACGCGCTGCCCGTGCCTTGTTCCCCTTCGAATTCTTTAACGACTCAATAATAAGCTCAGCCTCCACCTGAAGCAGGGTTTCATCCAGGGTCCCCTTAATCGGTGTATTGGAAGCCTCGGCCGTCTGCAGGGTCGGCGGTAAATGATGGCCGTGCACCACATCATCATTGGTCAGTAAAACTGCACGTTCCAGGCAATTCTCCAACTCACGTACATTGCCCGGCCAATGATAACTCATGAGCATATCAATGGCTGGTGTCGATATACGCCGCACATACTTGTGATTCAGCTTGCTGTATTTCTCCACAAAGAAATTCGCGAGTTCCAGAATATCCGTGCGACGCTCACGTAACGGCGGAATGTGAATAGGAAACACATTTAGCCGATAATATAAATCCTGCCTGAAGGCATCTGTCTCCATCATATCTTCAAGCTTGCGACTCGTCGCCGCAATAATACGCACATCCACCTTTACCGTCTCGTTACCGCCTACCCGCTCGAACTCTCGCTCCTGCAAGACACGCAGTAACTTCACCTGGGTCTGTGCCGTCAAATCACCAATTTCATCGAGGAATATGGTCCCGCCATGGGCCAACTCAAAACGGCCCTGCCGCTGCTGCACCGCCCCCGTAAAGGCCCCCGCCTCATGACCAAATAATTCACTCTCAATCACCGACTCTGGTAATGCCGCGCAATTTACACGGATAAAGGCCTTGGCCGCACGCAAACTGTTGTAATGCAAACTGTGTGCCACCAACTCTTTCCCTACGCCACTCTCACCGCGCAACAGTACCGTGGCGTCACTCTTCGCCACCTGTGCAATCAAATCAAAGACATCTTGTATGGTACTCGCACGACCAATCATATTCGCCGGACGAAACTTTTCCTGCAATTCATGCTGCAAGCGGGTATTCTCTTCCATGAGTCGCTTACGCTCTTCCTGGTGCTCCTGCCGCAGCCGTACAGCTTGTGCAATCATTGAGGCAATAATGGTCATACAACGCAAATCTTCTTCATACGAAATGTCCGCTGCAAAAAGGCGATCTGCACTCAGTGCACCAATCACTGCAGTCTCCATCTTGATGGGCACACACAAAAAAGATATTTCTTTCTTGCTCAGATTTTTCCGCGCCTTGGTGCGGTTCAGGAACATGGGTTCCTGAGAGATCCGCGGAATCACCATTGAGCGTCCATTTTCAACCACCTTACCCACTACACCTTCACCGGGCTGATACTGCCCTCGCTCCAGCTCATCTCCCGAAAGCCCATGGGCTGCTTCGATGCTAAGTCCACCCGTTTCACGATTTACAAGAGTGATGGTTCCGCGCAACATCCCCGTGTGCTTAACCATAGCTTTCAGGACCGGCCCCAACTCATCCCGTAGATCTATACTCCGGTCGAGGATTTTACTGATTTCAAAAAGAAGTCGCAGCTCAATAACTTCACGTTGCACTTCGCCGGTCGGTTTCGGGGGGGTGGTCACGAGGGAAACTCCTTCTAATGGGCGCATATCAGAACTACCGTATTGTAGGTTTTTTTGGTCTGAATTTCAACTTTTCTACCAATCAGTTCTGTTTTTTATCTAATTCTGTATGTTTTGCCTATCAAGTGCAGTAACCCGTATGATTCCCCCAAAGCGCATCAGCCATCACGCTGCACGCAAAAGACTCTCCCGAACGACATCCGTCTGGATGGTGCACCAGTGGGCCAGGAGGCGTTGTGCACAGAGCAGAAATAGGCAAACCCGCACATCAAAGGCTTCCAGCTCCCCTGCACTGTAAATGAGAAAGAGGCAGAAGAAAAAACGCCCCAGCCACAGGGGTAACTCCCAGGCTACGATGAACTCAATGCGATGGCCCGGTTGCGGCATAACCCGGTCAATAATATCGAATTTATAGCTGATATAGGGCACCTGAAACAGGGGCATAGCCACCGCGCGAATAAGGCTGAACACGATGAGTGTGGTTATGCTCCAATGCACCAGAATAAGCCCCCCAGCCAATGCAATGGCGACGGAGCTCCAGAACATGGTCGCTTTACGATGATGGGATTGCATCCACCGCCCCACCGCATAGGAGACCAGAATGTTTACAATGGACTGCACCCCCATAAAAACGCCTACGTAAAACGCATTTTCCGTCTCAACAAACATGAGCAGACTTAAAAGCAGGGGAATCAGCATATAACTGCCAGCGACGAAAAAAGAACTGCCCATAAACCAGCACCAGTCGCGGTGCATCTTGAAAGGATTGACCGCATAGCCCAGTAAATAGGGCCGATGCACCCCATCATCATGGACCCGAAAGCTAAATAGGAATGCTGCTAAATACAGCACAACCGCCGTAAAGAAAACACATTCATAACCCCATTCCGGAATCACATTGATGAGCTTTCCTGCAAAGACAGGTCCGATAAAGCGTGCAGCCCCTGTACCCGCGTTCATCCAGCCCAGAAAATAGCTGCGCTTGTCCTTTGTGGTCGCATCAAAATGTAACGTGTTGGTCCCCGCGTAATAACTCCCCAGCCCTATACCCAGCAGGATCCCCAGTGGAATCGCATAGTCCACCGCCGATTCACGCAAATACAGCACTATGCCATAGACAATAGCCTGAATAAACAGCCCTAGCCGCAAGACATGCACCCGGTCCTTAACCTGGGCATACCATCCCGCAAGAACAAAGGTCAGCGCACAGGCGTTCAGCAACCAGAAATAATGCTGATAAATAGGGGTCGCATTCACTGCATTGCTGTAAAAATACACCCCCACAAACACCGAACAGAGACTGTCGGCGATGTTGTAAAGGATGTTCAGCCCGAGGATTACCCGGGCCTGTGCTTCGAGACGTAAGGAGGCCATAGAGGGCATAGGGTAATGATTAAGAGCAGTCCAAGCAAGGGCTTACCATAAATAACCTGTAATGGGTGGAAACTCAACGTATCGTGTGCTAGTCTTATGGGTACGTCTGATGACATTCCCCGTTCAGGGTAAACCAAATACTGAGGAGATAGCATAATGGATTTGTCACGTAGAAAGTTTATGGGAGCGTCCACTGCGGCCGTATTGGCAGCAGGCTCCTTTTCACAGGGTAAAGTGTTGGGTGCCAATGAAACCCTTCGTATTTGCGTTATGGGTATTAATGGCCGTGGCCGCAGTCACATTGATGGTTTTCAAAGTGCCAAAGGTGCTGAAGTCGTCGCACTCTGTGATGCCGATGCACGCATCCTCTCGCGTGGTGCGGGTCAGTTTGAGAAACAATATGGTAAAGCTCCCAAGACCTTTGTTGATATTCGGGAAGCCTTGGCCGATCCCGATATCGATGCGATAAGTATCGCCACGCCCAACCACTGGCACACTCTGGCTGCTATCTGGGCCATGGAAGCTGGGAAAGACGTATACGTCGAAAAGCCCGGCACCTATAACATTCACGAAGGTCAGCAACTCATCGCTGCCGCAGACAAATATGACAAGATCGTACAGCACGGTACACAGCGCCGCTCTGATATGCGCTGGGCACGTGACATCGAGTTGATTCAAAATGGTTCCATTATCGGTGACATGTACATGGGCCGTGGCCTCTGCTACAAGAACGGTAATCGCGGCTCCATCGGCAAGCACGAAGATGAGGAAGCACCCAAGGGTCTCGACTGGCGTCTGTGGCAGGGTCCAGCCTCTGAACAGAATTACAACAAAGGCTACCACCCCTACACCTGGCACTGGTTCTGGCACTATGGTTGTGGCGAAGTCGGCAATCAGGGCATCCATCAGCTCGACGTAGCGGTATGGGGCATGAACCGTGGCTTCCCCGTAGAGGTCTATTCCGCTGGTGGTCGTTACACCTACGACGATATGGCCGAAACGCCCAACACCAACAACATCACCTATACCTATGAAGATGGCACCATGATGGTCTTCGAAGTACGTAACCGCTTCACCAACCATGAAGATGGCGTGGGCGTGGGTAACCTCTTCTATGCCAACGAAGGCTACTATGTAGAAGGTAAGGGTTTCTTTGATAAACAGATGAAGCACATCCCCGTCGACGACAAGGAGTATCCCATTGCCAAGGAAGAAAGCTGCTGGCAGAACTTCGTGAATTCTGTAAAGAGTCGCGACAAGAGCAGCATCCGTGGTACGGCGCAAGACGCGCACTACTCCTCCGGTCATGCGCACCTCGCCAATGCATCCTACCGCCTCGGCACCTCCCTCAAATTCGATCCCAAGACCGAAAAATTTGTGGGTAACGACGAAGCCAACAAGATGCTCACCCGCGACTACCACCCCGGATTCGAAGTCAAAACCATCGCCTAAAGCATCCTGAACACCTGAATCACAAAACGGCTCCGACACTGTGTTGGGGCCGTTTTTTTATTGCGAAGCACCCATATCCCCAAGCTATCCTCCCCCCGTCGTTTGTTCCGTTCCTTTCCCTCGTTCCCCTCCCAATCTGTGGTCATCCGTTCCTCGTTCCCATGCTCTGCGTGGGAATGCATACATCGAGGCTCTGACTCGAATAAAAATGCAAGATCGCCCAGATTCCCACGCAGAGCATGGGAACCAGTGGGCTTGGTGTTTCCCATCCCCATCCCCATCCCCATCCCCTTTGCGGCTTCGCGGCTTCGCGGCTTCGCGTGCCCTTCCCTTTTTACTTCTCTTCCCCTGTCTCCCCCGTCCTCCTTTGTGTTCTTTGTGCCCTTGTGGTGAATCTCCCCCTCTTAACTTCCCCCCTCTGTGCTCTCCGTGGTTAAATTCCCAGCCCCTTTTCCCCGTCGTTTACGTCGTTGCTTTTGCTTGCGTATTTTCTCCAGCTTCAACGCCGCCGGGCTTTTCTTGCCCAGCGTTTTCTCTTCCATCAGTTCACAGAGTCGCTTCCGCGCATGATACCGATTCAACGCCTGCGACCGCGCTTCCTGCACCTTCACCTCCAGCCCCGTCGGCCCATGCCGCAACTGCACACAACTCGCCGTCTTATTCACCTTCTGACCGCCCTTGCCACTCCCCGTGATAAAAGATTCATCAAGGTCTGAATCTACGATGTTTAATGCAGCCATTCGTTCCAGCAACGCTTTTTCTTTTTGTGGGGTTACACCAAATTTCGGCATGAGTCATTCTTTCCGTATTCACTCTTCTCCAAAATAGAAGTGCAAGAATATATAATACGTGCAACCACAATGGCCAATCACTACTTTTCGTATCACTAGGCCTCCACCTCAACCGTCATTGCGAGGAGCGCAGCGACGTGGCAATCTAGCTTGGCCCAGACAACTGGACAGTGGCAGCATTGACTCCGACAGCAACATCCTCAGGACCAAGCCAGATTATCGCCTCGTTATACTCGGTTCGCAATGACCGATCAAAAAATTTTCTTGAACAGCAGTATTCTGTTTTCAATATGCTACACTCCCCGACACGGAAAGGGAAACAAAGCGCGTATGTCCAAAACGATTCTGCAAAGCCTCGGCATCCTCATCGCTATTCTGCTGCTGGCAGGTTTTGTTTCCTTTGATCAGGTGAAGGGGACGGGGCTGGCGGAGTGGGAGAAGCAGTT
>CALAXS010000550.1 GCA_937895305.1 uncultured bacterium | reverse complement strand
CGGGGCTGTATACCATACCGTGATAATCACCACAGGCTCTTCAGACTCGCCCCGCAACCGTTCCATACCAAAAGACTGCTTGATCTGTAAGGGGGTCACTTCATTATCTTTCAACCAATCATTAATATGATTATCCATCTGGTAAATCCCTTCATGGGTTACCTTTCCTAAGAACGACTTCACTTTTATCATAGCCCTGCCCTTTCCGCAGTTATGCTATTTTAGACACCTACCCCTTCAAATGCGCTATCAAAGCAGTACGCATCACATCCCGGGGGGCATCCCGACCTGTCCACGTTTCAAACTGCAATACAGCCTGGTTCACCAACATCTCCAGCCCCGGGATACACGTACATCCCACAGCCTCCGCATCTTTTATCAATTGCGTCTTCAATGGATTATAAACCATATCGAAGACTACATGTTCCTTACGGAGACTACCCGCTGGAACAACACTTTCACCCACATGGTGCGGATGCATCCCCATGGGTGTTCCCTGGACGATAACCTTCGCAGCATCCAGCGTTCCTTCCAAATCCTTATCAAAAGTACCTGCAACCACAGCCACAGCAGTGGCTGCCTGCAAATCATTCACCAGCGTAGAGACCTTCTCCAGATTGCGGCCCAGAATCGTAATCTTGCCCACCCCGGCCTGGGCCATGGCAAAGGCGACCGCACGCACAGCACCACCCGCACCCAAAAAAACCACCTCCGCACCGGATAAAGATACACCCGCTTCCTCAAAAGCACGCAACGTTCCCGGCCCATCCGTCGTCGACCCAATCAGTCGACCATCCTCCATCCGTGTCACTGTATTGACCGAACCCACATGGGCAGCCATAGGCTCAATCTCATCCAAATGCGCCATAATCGCCTGCTTATGCGGAATGGTCACACTCATCCCGCGAAATCCGGGTAAGGCACCCATCCCGGCCAGCGCTGCTTGTAAATCCTTCACATTAAAAGCGAGGTATACATAATTCAGCCCCAAGGCCTCAAAGGCGGCGTTATGGATAGCCGGAGACATGGAATGTCCCACCGGGTTTCCAATCACAGCACAAAGCCGGGTCTCTGTATCAATACTACTCAATAATCAATCCTGCTCTTTTCTTTGTATTCAATCAACCGGGAGGCCAGCTCAAAGGACGACCGCCCAGCAAATGTAAATGTAAATGATAAACCGTTTGCTCGCCATCATCGCCGCAATTAATCACATACCGAAAACCCTTCTCCGTCAGACCCTCCGCTTCCGCTATCTTGTTCGCCACCAGAAACAATCGACCCAGTAACGCAGCATCCGCCTCCGTCGCATCCGTAATCTTTGGTATAGGCTTCCGTGGGATAACCAATATGTGGGTTGGCGCACCCGGATTTAAATCCCGAAACGCATAATAATCCTCATCGGAGTAGACCTCTTCCGAGGGTATCTCCTTATCCGCAATCTTCTGAAACAGGGTTTTCTCTTCGGACATAATCCAATCTCCCAATAAAAATAATAAATCTGCTAAGCCCATGGTAATCCAAACAATAGGGGATTACAACCAGCCGTTTACAGCTTCCCGAGGTAGCCCTGCTGTGCACGACATAAGGTCGCCAGTAACACTCCAGCCACCTCACTACGAAAGGTGGTGCTCCCCAGGGACAAGGACACCCCGCCCGTGTCAATCAGGCATTGGCGTTCCCGCTCAGAAAAATCGCCCTCAGGGCCGATGAAAATTGTCATAGGGCCACTGGTTACCGTCGACAAAGAAGCGGGTGCGTTTTCCATATCCGCCAATACCACCTGCCCCACCGACACGGCACAGGCCGCTTCAATATCCTTCACCACCGTAAACTCCGGTAAATCCATGCGACGGCATTGCTTACACGTCTCAATCGCCCAACGTTTCCACTTGGCACTTTCCTTGGGGGCACGCTCCGAATGCTCCCCCCTGAAAAAAACAAAGTGGCTCACACCCACTTCAGTACCATGACGAATCAGATACTCCACCGCCTTCTCCTTATGGAGCCAGGCGACTGCCAGCGTCAAATACGGTGACCAGACCGCTTCCATGCGAAAACCATCGAGATCCACCGCCACATCCCGTCGCCCCGAAAGCACAACCTGACCCGTTGCCTCACGACCCGTGCCATCAAAAAGTGCCACCCGGTCGCCTTCGCGTACCCGGACCACCTTCAAGGCATGGTGTGCCTCATCTGTAGACAATGCTACCCGTTCAGGGCACTCCGGGAGTGCTTCGCTATAAAATCTGTACGCATGGGCCATAGTTTAAGCATAGCAATGCCGGGACAGACCACTCAAGCTCCTACCATTCAATACCTTAACTCCCCTGTTTTATTGACTCATCCTGTGTCCAGGGATTAAGATCATAAACTAACTACATTCAAAGGAACGTTCATGAACCTCCACGTAGAAGGTTGCCCCTTGCGCGGCACCGTCGCCATTCCGGGCTCTAAATCCCATACCATTCGCGCTGTGGCTATTGCAGCCCTGGCCAAAGGGGATAGCACCATCACCGCCCCCCTGGAATCCGCAGATTCACGGGCAGCATTCCATGCCTATACCGCACTGGGCGCAGAAATTACAGATGAAGGCGACATCTGGCGCGTAAAAGGCACGGGCGGCAAGCTACAGCAACCCAACAACATTATCGATGTGGGCAATTCCGGTACGACTATGCTCATCGCGCTGGGTAGTGCCGCACTGATTGAAGGCGGCATCACGGTCATGACCGGGGACGAGCAGGTACGTCGTCGCCCCTGTGCACCGCTGGCCCAGGCACTCAATGACCTCGGTTCCAATGCACGCGCTACACGCGGTGATGGCTGTCCACCCTTCATTGTGGAAGGCCGCATCCAGGGTGGTGAGAGTACCTTCGAGGCCAAGACCAGCCAGTATGTATCTTCACTGCTTATTAACGCGCCCCTCGCAGACCGCGACACCAAACTCACTATCCCCTTGCTCTACGAAAAACCCTATGTGGGCATCACTTTGGACTGGTTAAAACGCCAGGGCATCAAGGTGGACTATGCCGAAGACTACAGCGAATTCCACATCCCCGGCGGTCAATCGTACAAACCTGTGACCCGACGCATCCCCGGTGATTTCTCTTCCGCGACTTTCTTCCTCGCTGCAGGTGCACTCCAGGACAACGAAATCCTCTGCGAGGGACTCGACCTCACCGATACCCAGGGCGACAAAGCCGTTATTGATTACCTGAAAGCCATGGGTGCAGATGTCAGCATTGACGACCATGGCGTTCGCGTAAAATCGTCCAAACTCGTGGGCTGTGAAATAGACCTCAATGCCACACCCGATGCCCTGCCCATGATGGCCGTCCTCGGCTGTTTCGCCAAAGGGGAAACCCGACTCGTCAATGTGCCCCAGGCACGCATGAAAGAGACGGACCGCATCGCAGTCATGCGCCAGGAACTGGAAAAGCTGGGCGCAAAGATCACCGAACTGGAAGATGGGCTCGTGATTCAGGAAAGCGCCCTTACGCCGGGTGAAGTGGAAGGCCACGACGATCACCGGGTGGTCATGTCCCTCGCCATTGCAGGGACCATGATGCCCGGCACCACCATCATCCACGGCTACGAAGCGGTGAATATCACCTTCCCCACATTCGTCAACGCACTCAACGCACTGGGCAGCAATGCCCGGGTTCTATAAACACCCCTGGCAAACACGGTATACTATCGTCTTGATTCAGATACAGGTTGTCCGCAAAGATCGGACTATTGATATACAGAAAGTCATTGTAATCCAAGAAGAATAAAGTGATATGC
>CALAXS010000549.1 GCA_937895305.1 uncultured bacterium | reverse complement strand
CTCAATCCGAAGCGGCTGTTGTGTAACTGGAATTCCAGACCGAAGGGTTCCAGCGCCATACTGCCCCATTCGGACAAGGTGCCAAATTGAAAGAAGAGTGGCACGAGTAGCAATTGCGCGGGAATCATCATGCCACTGATAAAGTAAAGGTACATGGCCTTGGAGCCGCGAAAGGGGAACCGTGCCAACACATAGGCTGCCATACTCCCCAACGAGAGAATGCCTATGAGCGAGCAGGACGTGACCAATACACTGTTCCAGAAGAAACGGCTGAAATTGGACTCCACCCATGCCTTGGTATAATTTGTTTTTACCGCAGCCCAGGCATCAACACTGCTGCCCTCTGGTGTGCCTGTAAAGAGCCAGGGAATACCAAAAGGGTTCTGCACAAACTCTTCCGAACTGCGCAGGCTGCTCAACCCCACCCAGAGCAGGGGCAATACTACCGCCAGAAACCAGCCACCCAGTAGGGCGTACATGACTATTTTCAGGAAGGTGCCTCGCATATCAATACTCCAACCGTTCACGCCTGGACAGGCGCAAGCTGATGAGTGTCGCAACGAAGACCATCGCGAAAAGAAGCACGGCTACGGCAGAACCATAGCCCACATTAAACTCGGTGAATACCCGTTGGTACAGCACCGTAGACAAGACATGGGACTCCTTGTTGGGGCGTTCATTCTCCATAATCCAGATGGGATCAAAAATCTTGAGCAGGTTAATCACCAGAAACACTAACCCTACGGTGATGACTTCGCGCATGAGTGGCAAAGTGATGTGGAAGAACTGCTGTATCCCCGTTGCGCCGTCCAGCTTCGCCGCCTCATAATAACTCTCCGGTATAGACTGCATTCCCGCGAGAAACAGCACCATGTAAAAACCGGTTGCTGCCCATACCAGCATTGGGACCATGGCATAGAGCAGGTTGTTCGAGTCGAGAAACGGGTAGGGCACCTCTATGGCAGGTAATCCCAAGGCAGACCAGATTGAAGTTTCCTGAACCCACCCGAGGAAACCGTTCACCACACCGAAATCTGTCGCGCTGTACAAGAGTACCCACAACAGAGCAACGGCCACCGCAGCGATGATATTGGGAAAGAAAAAGGTGACACGAAAGAGTCCCGCACCCCGTACCTTGCGGTGGAGCATAGCAGCGAAACTGAGGGCGAGACACATGGTCAATGTCCCCACAGTTACCATGAGAAAGAGACTATGCCCGATGGCCGGTAAGACCACGTCCGTATCCGTTAACAGCTTTCGGAAATTCGCCAGGCCCACCCATTCCGGAGTGCTCAGGCCATTCCACTTTTGCAAACTGTAGAGCAAGGCCCGAACGCCGGGTATAGCGACAAAACACGTCATCATGAACAACGCCGGGAGCAGCATCATGACCATGAATCTTTTTTGTGCCTTGTCCCGTTTCATGAGGCCTCCCCAAACTTCGCAGGGTCCAGCAACACAGGCGTGGGAATCATGATGTCCGGATTGTTTCGTGCGTCCTCCAGCCCATCCTCCATGATCTGGCAAAACTCCTCGGGCGTTACTTCGCCCCGCAACAGCTTCGCCATACTGGGCTGCATGACCTGGATACGCCAATTCAACAACAGACTGTCCAGACGCAGATTAAAGATGCCGTCCGATGCCTCAATCATATCCAGGGCCGACTGCAACGCAGGGCGCAGCGCATCCCGTGGCGTACTCCCTTTGAGTGGTGATATGACCCCGATACTCCGGCCCATGTCCGGTGCATTGGTCGGTGAGATCATGAAGCGTAAAAATTTCGCAGCCTCATCACTATGTTCGCCGTCCTTTGTGATAAAGGCATACTCCCATCCTGCACCGTTAAAGAGTTTCGGATTGCCCTTGCCCCCGTCTACGGGTGGAATGTTAAAGCACGCCATCTCGAATCCCTCGGGAATGGAGGCCTTCATTTCATTGTCCAGCCACAGGCCACAAAAAATCATGGCCGCCTTATTATTCACAAACTGGAGCTGGCTCTCGGTGTGATTCATGGCCATGGCGCCCTTCTGAAAATGCTTCACTGCCAGCTCCTGCATCAACGCTGCAGCATGGACTACATCGGGATGGGTGAAGGCGCCCGGCTCCAGCGCATTCAGCCGATTAATAGCAGCCAATCCACCGCAGCGATGAATAATGGTATTTAAGGTCCAGAACGCATAAAGGGGATACTTGCCCTGAAAGGCAAAGGGGGCCACGCCCGCAGCCTGCATCTTATCGCAGAGCACCAACAGTTCATCCCAGGTCTTGGGTGGCTCCCAGCCATGCTTGCGAAACTGTCGCGCATCATACCAACAGGTATACGCACCAAAGGCGGTGGGCACCGCATAGACCAGTCCATCACTCGTGTAACTGTCCAGCGTTCCCGGTATAAAACAATCCCGCCAGTTCTGGTCTGCGCCATGGGCAGGTGCATCCAGCAGGTCGTCCAAAGGGCGTAGTTTCTCGGCACCAATCAACATCCACAACGGGATTTTGTTATCCAGAATAAACGCAGGCGGATCACCCCGTAACAAGCGTGGCTTCAGTTTATCCGCTACCCGGGGATCCCCCCACAAGGTGACCTCCACCCCCTCCGTCTCGG
>CALAXS010000548.1 GCA_937895305.1 uncultured bacterium | reverse complement strand
CGTAGGTACTGACCGGTCACATCCTTTACATTTTTGACCGGGCACATGGTTTACACTTTTTGGCATAGGAGGACAATCTTATGCCTTGGAAGGAAACCTGTGTTGTGGATGCTAGAATGGATTTAATTGTGCGTGTTCGGGAGGGGGAGTCGGTGTCGGTGGTGGCGCAGGACTTGGGTATTAGCCGGGTTACGGCGCATAAGTGGCTTGGTCGTTTTCGGGTGGATGGTCCGTCTGGATTGTGTGACCAATCGCGTGCGCCTCATACGCAACCGGACCGTGTGAATGGTGCGATGGTGGAGCGTGTTTTGGTGCTTCGGGACCGTTACGCTTGGGGTGCGGCAAAAATACGGGGATGGCTTTTAATGAATAGGCCACAGGATAAAATTCCTGCGGCAAGCACGATTGGAGCGATACTTAAGGCACATGGATGCACGACACCGCGCAGACGTCGCCGCGTGGCACAACGCACCGCTCCCTTGACCCCTTGTGATGTGCCAAACCGGGTTTGGTGCGCCGATTTTAAGGGGTGGTTTCATACAGGAGATGGGTTGCATTGCGAACCCTTGACCATGACGGATGGCTACAGTCGTTACCTTTTATGCTGCCAGACGTTGGGGAGAACAACCCATGATGCGGTGGTACCATTTTTCGAATCCGCCTTTAAACACTATGGTTTGCCAGACACCATTCGCACTGACAACGGCGTTCCCTTTGCCAGCACACGTGGCCTGGGGCTGTCGCGCCTGGCGGTCATGTGGATTAAGTACGGCATTACCCCTGAGCGCATTCGGCCTGGAAAACCGCAAGAGAATGGTCGTCACGAACGCATGCACCGCACTCTCAAAGAACACACCCTCCAACCGCCTGCAAAAACGATACTGAAGCAACAACAACGTTTCGATATTTTCCGAGAACACTACAACCACGAACGGCCCCACCAAGCCCTGAACCAGCAACCCCCGGCACGGCATTATAGCCCCTCACTACGCTCCATGCCTGCACGCCTCCCCCCCATCGAATATCCCGACGACTGTCAAAAGTACAAGGTATTCGACAAAGGCTCCTTCCGATGGAACCACCAACTACTGCACCTTACAGGTGTGCTCGGTGGCGAATACATCGCCACACTACCCGGCCCAACAGAACGCTACCTCAGCATCTACTTTGGTCACGTCCCCATCGCCTTTATCGATACTAAGTATGTACGGGTGCTTCATAAGCTACCCAAAAATGTACAGCGAGAAAAAACAAATAAGGAACCCAAAAGTTAAAAAGTGTAAACTATGTGCCCGGTCAATTTTGTAAACCATGTGCCGGGTATAACACGTATGCATTCCCACGCGGAGCATGGGAACGAGGGGATGATTGGTAGGCCCGTCGTTGTGGAAAGGGTGAGGATAGGCATGGCGACTTTGGAGATGAGGGATAACCATAGCCCACTGGTTCCCATGCTGTGCGTGGGAATCTGGGCGTGAGGTGGACTACTTCCGCAGCAGAGGCCGTAGCACGGCAGGCAATAGGGAGCGAGGGGGTAAGGGAGCGAAGGCGCTACCGACTGGCGAAGCCGTAGCCAATATAGGCGGGGGATTCACCGACACGGCGGTCGTCGATAGTGCTAAAGAGTTGGGAGATATTGCTGAGGGTGTCAGCACCACCATAGCCTCCACCGCCACGTTGTCCACCACCACCGAATCCACCTGCTCCACCATTCTGTGCACCGAAGCCACCTGCACCACCGCGTTGGCCACCGAAGCCACCCGCACCACCACCAAAGTTTTGTGCACCGGAGTTACCGTTTTGTTGACCAAAACCGCCATTGTTGATACCGCCACCGCCAAAGCCACCACCACTGCCACCGATCTGGCCTTGAATGTTGCTATAGACACCCGGATTCTGGAGCACGACTTTGAAGAGGGTTTCATTGGCGGGACTAATGTCATAGTTGCGATATTGTATTCGTTCTGTGGATTCACGCCGGAGTATGTCAGGTCGACTGACGAAGAGGTAATTGTTCTCTTGTTTGTAGTCGAGACCCATGGGCCGTAGTGTCGCCTTGAGTGCATCACGCAGGGGGACGTTTACGAGCTTGATGTAGGGGACACGACCATCACTACGCTGACCATAGGCACTGTCCTCCTCGCCCTTAAAACGAAGGACTTGAGTGCCTTCCCGTTCTGCTGCTGCACTGAGAGCGTCCGGGCCGGATTGGGTGATAGCAGGGTCAAAATTAAGCCGCTTCACAGGTATGGTTTCTTTACCACTTTTGGCTTTCCATGCCGCCTGGATCGCGTCGCGGTCTGCGGAAAGCTGTACCTGTTCCGGCTGGATGTCCGATTTTCGATATAGTTTGGTCTTGCCTGTTGCAGGATCCTGAACGTAATAGAAGGAAGCCGATTCCCGGACATAGACACCGCTGTGTTCCTGTTCATCTATGGTGATGGTATCAGCGAATGGGCTTGCACAGGCCAGCAGCAATGCGAGGACAATGAGTGTGGATTGTTGACGGATCATGGCGGGAACTCCTGTTCGAACTTCTCCAGGTTGAACACCCTGTTTACTATACAATGGATGCACTTGTATGGCAACAGAAGAATTCGAAGCTTGGCAGTATTCGCAGTTTGCATGGAGCCTTGCGCTCCACTTCATGGCTATGTAGAATCGGGTGGAGTTTATAAGGTTCGGGGTATTCATGTTATGGGCGATTTTAGACAGACGGTCAAAGACCTGATTCAGAACATTGAACTGGTGATTCTGGACAAGCCACAGGTGGTTCGGGCCAGTATTGCAGCCTTCCTCGCCGGGGGGCATGTATTACTGGA
>CALAXS010000547.1 GCA_937895305.1 uncultured bacterium | reverse complement strand
AGAACATTGGGAGGAATAAATAAATTCCCTTAAATACAAATCACACCACTAGCTTTGCGCTGGTCCATGTAATGACAGGCGGTGCAGTTGCGGCAGGAGGGGTTGGACTCACACCAGTCCTGATAGATCTGTATAAGGGCCTGCTGGCGTTTGAAGTTGAGCTTAAGCGGGGGGTGTTCCCCAAAGAGTCGCGGGATCATGCGCTGAATTATATGGTTGTCTTGCTCCTTGGGCAGGGCGTTGAAGAGCGCGAGAACCCGCTCTTCCATAACACGATCATGGTTTTGTCGCGCTATGGCGAGGCCTGCCGGGAGGATGACGTTGCCGATGATGGAGCGGATGCGCCCGGGGCCGATGGGGGCCTGGGGCTTGGTGAGGGCTTCGCTGGTCCATGTGCAGTGGGTGGCCCAGAAACCGAGTGCTTTGGGGAAGAGGGCCTCGAATTGTTTGCGCCGTTGCAGTGGCTTGCAATCGTCATTCCAGATGCGCAAAAAGTTTTCACTGAGGCCGAGTTGTTCTGTGCGTGCAATGAGGCGTGCAGCACCAGCCAGACGTCGCTCCGGGTTATTGGTAGAACGCACACCACCTCGCTTCCAGGTAAGGGGGAGGCTCCGCATATCACCGAGGTACTCCCGTCGAACTGAACGAAGTCGTGCGAAGTGAGGGACGGCACTGGTGCCCTGGGGGAGTTCATTGGGGAGGAGTCCGCCGAGGTGGAGTAACCCGGCTTCGAGGGCGAGGGGGTCCTGCTGGGCCAGTTGCCGTGCGCGGTCGTAAGGGAGATTGCTTGCGATGGCACTGAAGTGGTGCTTGAATTGTGAAAAGCCGCAGGCGTAGAGGAGGCTCTCATACAGTGCCTGCTCCACACTGGATTTCTCCATGCGCTGGCGAAACTGACGTGCCTTGTTCAGGAGCCGTCCCTCCGCAGCGAGGTCTATGAATTTCGTTAGCGGCTCCAGACCCTGCTCCGGGATGAGCGCACTGCACCGACCTGCTGTCTGGGGGAGCACCTGTCCCGACTCAAGATCGATGTGTGCTGCAATGGCTTCCATGCTATCCAGCAGATGGGGACGAAGGATAAAGGTGGACACGTTTTTACCGTTCGCCTTGGTGGCACCCTGACTTGCGTCCGGGTCGAGGACCACATGGAGAATCACGTTATCGTAATTTTCGTCGAGGTGGTGGCCGTGCTGTTTCCAGGCCTGGGGGGTCGTATGGATTTCCACGTCCCCAGAGTGGAGAGCACCGTTGAAATGAATCTGCGCATCGCGAAAGTCAGGGCCAGCCTGATGGTTCCACCAGCCGGGGGAGAGGATCTCGATGCGATGGCCTTCCTCAGTGCAGAGGTCGGTGGTGTTGAAGTGTTGATCGTACCAGAGGTATTGGACGAGGCGTTCGGGCGGATGTGCAGCGGTTTCACGCATAACCTGAGATTGCTCTCGCAGTCCCAGATAGGTGTTTCTGAATCGGGTTATTGGATGGGTTCCCGCTTCCATTTTTCCCCTTTGAGTTTAACGACTTCTTCAGTGACGCCATCGAGCTTAATCGTAATGACGACATAGTTATGCACCTGGCCATCCTCCGGGAGTTTTTCCGCGAGGTTGGCCCCTGCGCCACCTGTAATGGTATAGCGCACATCGTCAATGACCGTGGTGGCGAAGCCGTGGACATGGCCCATGAATACGTGATCCACCTTTTCTTCGGTGAAGAGTTGTTGCAGGGCCTTCCAGTGGAAACGGAAGCCCCGTCCTTCATCGGAATCCACAAATATACCGAGGTCCTTGGGGGGGACATGAAAAATTACGTATTTATGGTCCACGCCGGGCTTACTGAGTTCTTGCTTGAGATAAGCGAGGTGCGCCCGGGTGATGCCCCATTTGGTGCTGTTGTTGATGCCGATGTGCCGCGCGTTGCCGTAGTCAAAGGAAAACTGCTCAGCGCCGTAGATAGCGAGGAAGGCAGCGAAATCGCGGTTAGGCCCGTCTTCGTGGTTGCCGGGTACGGTGATGAAGGGAACCGGGCGGATGCTGTCGATGAGGCGTTTATGGTACGAGATATATTCAGAGACACGACCACGACGAACGATGTCGCCATTGGCCAGGATGAAGGCGGGTTTTTCGCTGGCAGCCTGGGTCATGACCTGTTCTGCAACCTGCAAGTTGCTGCGTGTATCGCCGAGCACGACGAACTTAAAGCCTTCAGCGGGGACCGGCTTGGCTTGAATGCCCTTGATGAGTACATCGAGGTTGTCGGTCTTGGCGAAGTCGGCCAGTTTTTCCAGGTCTTGCGGTTCGTAGGTTATCTTTTCGTAGAGGAGCACGCCGGGGTAGGCGAGGATGAGAAGAATGATAAAGGCAATAAGAATCTTTTTCAGCATGGTTCCGTACTTTGTGTTGAAGGTGGTCGTGTTATAGGGAAAAGTATCGCGAATTCGGAGCGGTAATGTCCAGTGTGGGGGGGTAGGGGGAATTGTGCGGAGGCCTAAGTCATTCAGAATGTACCTCGTCATCTGCACCAAGCCAGATTGCCACGCCTCGTTGGCACTCGGCTCGCAATGACGGGTGAGGTGTAGTCTTTCCGAAAATATACTATCAACTTCCCAAAACGCGTCATTGCGAGGTGCGAACGTAGTGAGCAACGCGGCAATCTGGCTTGGTCCAGATGACGGGACCTGGGGAAAAGGATGTATCATACATTCCAGTTTCATCCATGCGCATAGAGTGTGTACACTGAGGGCTGTAGTGAAATGGAAACAGGAGACAGGTCATGGAATACGTGCGTTTGGGTCGAACCGGGTTGTTGGTGTCGGAGTTGTGCCTGGGCACCATGACCTTTGGGAATGAGTCGGACGAGGCTACATCCCACGCGATTATGGACGAGGCGCTGGCGCAGGGCATCAACTTTTTCGACGCAGCCCATAACTATAATCTGGGGAAGACGGAGGAGATTGTGGGACGGTGGATAGGGCCGCACCGGGACGAGATTATCCTGACGTCCAAGGTCTTTTTTCCTGCGGGCGGAGGACGTAATGATGAGGGGATTTCGCGGCGGAACATCATCCGCAGTGTGGAGAAATCGTTGCAGCGCATGCAGACGGATTATCTGGATATTGTGTATCTCCACCATTGGGACGAGCATGTGGACATCGCCCAGTCGTTGGCTGCCATGAACACGCTGGTGGAGCAGGGCAAAGTCCATTATGTGGGGCTGTCGAATTTTGCTGCATGGCAGTTGATGAAGGCGGTGAGTGAGGCGCGGATTCATGACTACGCGCCCATCGCCTGCGTGCAGCCCATGTATAGCCTCGTGAAACGGCAGGTAGAGGTAGAGATTCTGCCGTTGGCGGAGCATGAGCATCTGGCCGTGGTGCCCTACAACGCTATCGCTGCGGGGCTATTGACCGGGAAATACCTGAAGAAGGACGGCGAAGGTCGCCTCACCGAGGCGGAGATGTATCGACAGCGTTATGACAACACGCAGTATGTGGAAATCACCAGGAAATTCGTGGCCCATGCGGAGAAGATGGGCGTATCCCCCGCCGCCCTCGCTGTGGCCTGGGTCAAGAGTAACCCTGCCATCTGTTCGCCCATCATTGGAGCACGGAATCTGGAGCAACTCGCGGATACCATGACCTGCCTCGACATCAAGCTCAGTTTTCATGACCGTGCGGAAATCACCGCCCTCAGCATCGACCCGCCCCAGGCTACCGACCGCGAACCCATGGCCGCCATGAAAAGTCGGGGGTGGTGAGGGGGAAGGTATAGCCCACTGGTTCCCATGCTGTGCGTGGGAATCTGGGCGTGAGGTGGACTACTTCCGCAGCAGAGTTACGGGATATGCATTCCAAAGCAGAGGCCGTAGTATGGTAGGCAATAGGGAACGTGGGAAAGGAGCGACGAATGGATGTACTGTTTGATGATGGGTGTCGGAATATTTTGTCGCACACTATTGCCTCTCCTGTAGATTGGACCGATCCTTTTGCTGGTGAGCCGTATGTGTGTATGGTCTGGAATCATGGGAGTGCCTTTGACAGCGTGAAGCGAAAGGCGGTCGCAGTAAAATTAATAGATAGCAATTGTCGCTATGCAGTATGTGGTGGTGTTAATTGTGAAAATTGGCATGATGATATTGATACGGTTTTTGTTAAGGGGCATCAGGGTTTAAGTGATGCTAAATACGATGCGGTCATGTTGATGACTACCTGGCATGATGACGAGTCGCTGGAAGATATTGCCTTTTTCTTTGTTCAGTCCACCCGCTTAAACGGAAAAGAGGAATTTGAGAATTACCTGGTGCTGCATGTGGGTGAAGGCGAATTTCTTACTGCTGTGAATGAAGCAGTCAGGAAAGAGGCGGCAGGTGAAGCGGGGGATTGATGTCTATTCCCAATCACAATATATCTCGGATTGTTCTTTAACTTTGCTGAGGGTACCACGTCCGCGATTGGTTTTTTTGGTGTAGAGGCTGGGGCCGACGAGGGCGCTGAGCAGGGACATGGCTGTAAAGAAACACCAGAGCCAGGGGTTAAAAAGCCCGTATTCCAGGAAGTTGAGGGCCACCCCGCGAATTCGTCCTGCAATGCCAATAAAAACGAACAAGCCAATTATGCATGCGACAAAGGTGCCGATGAAGTAGAGGATGCGGGTGATAATGTCCGCGAGGAACCATTCTATAAAGGTGCGCATGACGTGTCCTCCCATAGGTTGCTATGAGAGATACCACTGTGGAGATGGGTTTATTCGGTGGGGGATTTGCTGCCGACTGGCGAAACCGTAGTTGATGACGGCGTAGGTACTGACCGGTCACATCCTTTACATTTTTGACCGGGCACATGGTTTACA
>CALAXS010000546.1 GCA_937895305.1 uncultured bacterium | reverse complement strand
TTGGCGAACGCCTAATCTGGCATTATATTCCTTTTACGGATATTGCCCTGCCCATGGGTGGCATCAATATCATGACCATTTTCAATACATTGGTTGTGATGGTGCTCCTCTTTGGATTTTGCTACTACGCTGTGCGTAAATTTGCCCTCCAGCCGGGTCGTGGTCAATATGCTATCGAGCTTTTTGTAGGTGGTTTCGACGAGCTGGTATCCAGCTCCCTCGAACTGGAGACACGGTCACAAAACCGGAAATTTTTCTCCCTGATTGCCTCTCTTTTTCTTTTCCTTATTATGGGCAACTTCATGGGATTTTTCCCCACCCATTATTTTGAAGAACCCACAGCAGACATTAACTGCACCCTCAGCCTGGGTATCATGGCTATGGTCATTGCCACCTATTGCGGTGTGAAGACCAAAGGCGCTTTCGGCTACTTCGAAGAACTCCTCGGCCCTATGTGGTCCCAGGAAGGTGCTACCGGTGGCGCACTCATCGCCGGGAAACTGTCCGCACTCTTTTTCTTCCCCCTAAACCTGATTGGTGAACTGGCGAAAGTGGTGTCTATCTCCTTCCGTCTTTTCGGGAACATCATCGGCGGCGGCATCATCATTGTGGTGGTTTCCCACCTCGTCTGGAATTTCAGTTGGCTGGCCATGGGGCTGGACCTTTTCTTTATATTCTTCGTAGGCACGGTACAGGCGTTCGTTTTTACCATGCTCACCCTTACCTATATTGCAGTGGCTATTAAATAAGCCTGCATGCTGCAATACACACGGATAATCGCTACTGATGGAACTTGACGCACAAACCTGGGAATTTCTGGGTCGCTATCTTGGCGCGGGCTTTGCCCTCGGCCTCGGGGGCATCGGTGCCGCTATGGGTATGGGGCGCGCTGCGGCCCAGGCCAGCGAAGCCATCATGCGCCAACCCAAGATCAAGGGGGAAATGCTTCGTACCATGCTCATCGGTCAGGCCGTGGGTGGCAGCCCTTCCATCTTTGCACTGGTTGTGGGCCTGTACATTCTCTTTATCCCCGCGTCTAATCCCGCAGAAGTAGGCGGTAACTTTTTCGCAGCCCTTTTTGGTGCAGGCATCTGTATCGGATTCGGTTGTTTCGGCTCGGGTCTCGGTTGTGGTTGGCCCGCAGGAGAAGCCTGTGATGGCGTGGCCCGAAATCCGAAACACGGTACACAAACGACTCAGGCCATGATTATCGGTCAGGCAGTGGCCCAATCCCCGGCAATTTTCGCGTTGGTGGTTTCCCTTATCCTGGTGATGCGCCAGATGCCCGGCACGGACCTCCATATCATGGGTATCTTTATTGGTTCCGGAATCGCTATGGGCGTAAGTGCCATCGGTTCCGGCATTGGTTCCGGACAGACTGCGGGTGGTGCTGTGGGTGGCCTGGCCAAATGGCCTAAGACCTATGGAACAACCCTGCGCTCCATGCTTATCGGTCAAGCGGTATGTGATACCCCCGCCATCTTTGGCATGTTGGTGGCCTTTATCATGATGTTTGCCCTGCCCGAACTGGAAGGCGGGATTTTAGGATTTGCCAAAGTCTTCGGCGCAGCCATTGCCGTGGGTTTCGGGGGTATAGGCCCCGGCATCGGTAGTGGTATGACCGCGGAGCAGGGGTGTGCAGCTACGTCTGCCCGCCCGGATAAAGACGGTTTGCTGCTGCGCACCATGCTCATTGGTCAGGCGGTGTCCCAGTCCACCGCGATTTACGCGCTCATTATCGCGCTGGCATTGTTGTACGTCGTATAGGTTTATAAACACTGCCCGGATGGCCGGGTGTGAATATAGTTTTGAGAATGTGAATCAGACGGCTGGATTACCAGCCCACGAAAGGATAGAGGAATGGATCCCACGACACTCTTGTCGATTCTGGATGTTACCCTTGCACAGACAAGTGACGCTGTTGCAGCAACGGGTATTTCAGGCAAAGATCTGATGAAAGCTGGCGCACTTATAGGCGCCGGCATCTGCATGGGCTTTGGCGCTATCGGGCCTGGCATCGGTGAAGGTTTCGCCGCGGGTAAAGCCTGCGAAGCCATTGGCCGCTCGCCCCAGGATGCCGGTCTGCTGACCCGTACCATGCTCATCGGTCAGGCCGTGTCCGAGTCCACAGGCATTTATGCCCTCGTGGTCGCACTGCTTATGCTCTTTGTTGTTGGCGCGTAATTAAAGCGGATACGACGAATTCATGGTAACCATAAACCTGACATTGCTCATCGAGCTTGGACTCTTCCTCATTTTTATGTGGGCGATGAAGACCTATGTCTTCTGGCCCCTGCTGAAAGTGATGGATGATCGCGATGAAAAGCTCAACGATGATCGCAATGTAGCCCGTACCGATGCAGAAGCAGCAGACGAGCTGGAACTTCGCTACATAAGTAATGTAGCGGAAATCCATCACGCGGCTTCACTTTCCCTGGTACGTGCCCACCGCAAGGCGCAAATGGCCCATCTGGCCGAGATCGATGCGCTGAAAGCGGAAGGAGATACGGCCCTGAAAGCTGTTCGCGTGGAAACCCGCACCGCAGTGAATGCGCAGCGAACGCAATATCCGACCCTGATTGATTCCATGGCCAACGCTATCCATGAAAAATTGAGCAAGGAAGGCCACTAACCATGAGTCCTACCAAAAAATTCCTGCTCATTTTCTTCGCGGTTTCTCTTGTTGTCTGGATAGGGGGCAATACGTTCCTCGGCCCGCCCTCCTTTTCTGCGGAATATCGTGAAGCCTACGGTCTGGAACATGACCACTATATCGATATATCAAAGAGTGCACCCTACAAGCTCTATCTTGAGCGGCCCGGGATCCATGGGCCTGACGTAGAAGGTGTGGACCCCCGGCTCGCAGAAAAAATTGCATTCATGGCAGCCTATGAAGCCCGTCCCGAGTATCAGGCTGAGATGCACCGGCTGCATATATACGAATACTTCTTCGAATTTTATAACGCAGCCATCGTAATTATTCTAGGTGTCTATTTCGGACGAAAACCCGTTGCCAATATCCTGGACGAGAAGATTGCCGACCTGAAGGCGAAGGTGGAAGCCGCCGCGGCGGTACGTAAAGAAGCCACGCAGCGCAAGAAAGATGTGGAAGAAAAGCTCAAGCACCTGACTGAAGAAGAAGAAAAAGTCAGCACAGCCACAGCATTACGGCTCAAACAGGAGCAAGCCGCACTGGAAACATCCAACGCCCAGGCGCTGGAGCGTTTACGCAATGAACTGGAAGATCGTAAACGGGAAGAATGGAAGGCGGCGGAACGACTGGTTAAAGAAGAACTGGTAAATCAGAGTATCAACAAGCTGCAAGAACACTATCGGGCAGCATTGAATAGCAACGACGTAGCACAGCAGCAAGGTGTGATGATCGACCAGTTTATCAACGAACTGGAGGCACGCTCATGAAGCATTATCTCATCGCAGCGCGTTATGCCGAGGGGCTGAGTGCCACCATTGATAGCCACGAAGAACTGGAATCCGCAGTTGCTGCATTGGCTGCATTAAGCGAAATTTATACCACGGTCCACGATGTGCACAGTGCATTGTCCAATCCGGCTATCGCTATAGGGCATCGGCTTGATGTGCTTCAGGATCTATTGGCAAAACTGGATACCCCCAAAGTGGTCAGTCGTCTACTGGCGGTGATGCTGAACCGGGGACGCATCAGGTTAATACCCATTGTTGCTGAAATTCTGTCCAGCCTGGCCGACCAACGCATGGGCCGTAAGCGCGTAAAGGTGTGTACGGCAACCCCCATGAACCCCGAACAAGAAGCGCGCTTTGCACAGAAATTAAACACCTATACCGGGTGCGAGGTTCGCATGGATTGCAGTACCGACCCTGAAATTCTGGGTGGGGCCATTGCAACGCTGGATGACACGGTCATCGACGGAAGCATTCGTACACGGCTCGAAAACATGAAAAAAGCATTACTTTCAGAGGAGCACTAAAGGCATGAAAATCCAGGCAACGGAGATCACCGAGATCATCAAACGGCAAATCGCCGATTATGAATCCACGGTCGAAATCGCCGAGGTCGGCACCGTTATACAAGCGGGCGATGGTATCGCGCGTATTTTCGGGCTGGAAAAGGCCATGGCAGGTGAATTGCTCGATTTCCCACACGGGGTGACGGGCATGGTGTTGAACCTCGAAGAAGACAACGTGGGCGCAGTGCTCTTCGGCGAGTTTGAAAAAATCGCCGAAGGAGACACGGTCAAGCGTACCGGACGTATAGCGTCTGTACCCGTGGGCGAAGCCGTCATTGGGCGTGTAGTAGATGCCCTGGGTGTTCCTATTGACGGACGCGGCCCCATTGATACGACCGAATTCAACAACGTAGAACGTATTGCGCCGGGCATTATGGCCCGTCAGCCCATCAGCGAACCCCTCCAGACCGGGATTAAGGCTATCGATGCCATGACGCCTATTGGTCGAGGTCAACGTGAGTTGATTATTGGTGACCGCCAGACGGGTAAGACCGCTCTTGCGCTGGACACCATCATCAACCAGAAGGGCGAAGACGTAATATGCATTTATGTCGCCATCGGACAGAAACGTTCTACCGTGGCGCGTGTGGTGGAAGATCTCAAAGAATATGGTGCCATGGACTACACCATCGTGGTGGCTGCTACCGCTTCTGATGCGGCACCACTTCAATACCTGGCACCCTACTCCGGCTGCGCCATGGGCGAATACTTCAGCGACCGGGGCAAGCACGTGCTGGTCATCTATGATGATCTGTCCAAACACGCTGTAGCCTATCGCCAGCTTTCCCTGCTCCTGCGTCGTCCCCCCGGCCGTGAAGCCTACCCCGGCGATGTGTTTTATCTTCACTCCCGCCTTCTCGAACGTGCTGCCAAGCTGAGCGACGCAGAAGGTGGCGGTAGCCTGACCGCCCTGCCCATCATTGAGACCCAGGCCGGCGACGTGTCCGCATACATTCCGACCAATGTTATTTCCATTACAGACGGTCAGATATTCCTGGAAACCAACCTTTTCTATTCCGGGGTGCGACCTGCTATTAATGCGGGTCTGTCCGTATCCCGTGTGGGTGGTGCGGCCCAGATTAAGGCCATGAAAAAAGTGTCCGGTTCACTGCGCCTCGATTTGGCGCAGTTCCGCGAACTGGAAGCCTTCGCTCAATTCGGTAGCGACCTGGACAAGTCCACACAGAACCAGTTGAATCTGGGTCGACGACTGGTCGAAATTCTGAAACAACCCCAGTTTAAGCCTGTACCCGTACTCCAGCAAGTCCTCATAATTTATGCGGCTACTGCGGGTTACCTCAACGAAGTACCGCTGGATTCCGTTGCACGCTATGAGGAAGAACTCAACGCCTACTTTGCAGGGGAGGCGCGCGAAGTGCTGGACGAATTAAAGGCGAAAAAAGAACTGGACAAGGACCTGGTCGAAAATATTGGCCAGGCACTGAAGAGTTTCAGTGAAGGCTTCACCAGCCGTCTGAGCGCAGCGAGTGAGGTCGAATAGATAAATGGCAAACCTGAGGGACATCAAGCGACGCATCAACAGCGTCAAAAGTACGCAGAAGATTACGCGGGCCATGAAGATGGTTGCCGCGTCCAAGCTGCGTCGTGCCCAAGAAGCCATTCAACAAGCCCGGCCCTATGCTTATGGTATGCGCGATTTGCTGCATAGCCTTGCGAACTGTGCCGATTCCGACGCACACCCCCTTATGCGCAGCAGCAATGGCGAAGGTGTGGTAGCCCTGATCGTGGTCACATCAGACCGGGGACTGTGCGGTGGTTTTAATGCCAACATTATCAACAAGGCGTTGGCTACCTTGAGGAAAGAGTTTAAGGGACGCGACGTTGAGCTGACCCTCGTGGGCCGTAAAGGGGTGGAAGCCCTGCGCCGCCAATCTGAGCTAACGGTACAAGACAGCTATATTGGTCACGACTCGGGTTCCGTCATGCGTGCTGCGTCTGACGTAATGAGCGGCATAATAGCCCGCTTCCTCGAAGGGGCCGTTGACGAAGTTCATGTTCTTTACAACGAATTTAAATCTGCCATGCAACAGGACGTAACCCTGGAACGCTTGTTGCCCTTTAACATGGAAACGATTCAGGCTGGGGACGACGAAGAAGTCCCCGTGAAGCCCCTGGATTATATATACGAACCTGCCCAGGCAGTCGTCCTGGATTCCTTGCTGGAAAAGGATCTGAATATCCAGATGCACCGCGTCCTGATGGAATCCACCGCCAGCGAACACGGCGCTCGCATGTCCGCCATGGACGCTGCGACCCGCAATGCAGGCGAGATGATAGACAGCCTCACATTGAAATACAACCGAGTACGACAAGATGCGATTACCACGGAACTCATCGAGGTAATCAGTGGCGCGGAAGCGCTGTAATACGGAGCGAATCATGAGCGAAGGTCACATTACCCAAATCATCGGGCCGGTTATTGATGTAAAATTCAAGCCGGGTCAATTGCCCCCTATCTACAACGCGCTCCATATTGAGCGTGGCGAAGAGGGGACCCTGGTCTGCGAAGTTGCCCAGCACCTGGGCGAAAACATGGTCCGTACCATTGCCATGGATGCCACCGACGGCCTGGTCCGGGGTATGGCCGTAAAAGATACCGGCGAATATATCTCTACCCCCGTGGGTGAGGAAGTTCTGGGCCGTATCCTCAACGTCATCGGTGAACCGGTAGATGGTAAAGGCCCCGTAGAGACTGAAGAAAGACGGCCTATCCACCGCGAAGCCCCTGCCTTCGATGAACTGGAAACAGGTACA
>CALAXS010000545.1 GCA_937895305.1 uncultured bacterium | reverse complement strand
GTTTTCCGAGGCAGAGCCTCGGTGTATGCATTCCCAAGCAGAGCTTGGGAACGAGTACTGAATGTCCCGTTAGTCCAGGCGATGTTCGTCTACGGTCATTTTTCGTTCGTGCCAGTTTCTGGAACTCTGGAAGCCGAACTGGGTGGGTTTGTATTCGCCTACGAGGTCCACGTTGGTACCTTCTTCGGGGATGGCCGCTGCAAGACCTGTGGCCCAGTATACGCCATTCACAATGAGGCGACGGGTGCCTTCAATAAGGAGGTCAGACGATGAGCCTAGGGTGGTGGTGAAGACTTGTCCTTTTTTACCGTCGGGCACCTGATAGGTTTTGGTCCAGGCGATGGGCATCATGGGGGCGTTTTTATCGCCTTCCACGGCTTCGCTGTCGTCATGGCGCATGCCGTAGAAAATATCGGTTTCGTCGTAGTCTCCGGCACGCTTCATGACTTGACCGACGATGAGGGGTTTACTGTCACCGGGCAGGGGCAGGCGCACGCCGTAGACATCGGTTGCACCCCAGACGTCGCCATCTTTGATGCCGCGCAAAACGGGCAGGCCCTTGGCACCATCATCGATGAGGCCGAGTGTACTTTCGTGTTTGTGGCTGCCGTGGTGGCTAATCCATTTTTCGCCCAGGACCACACGACCGAATCCGTCGGCCCATTCTTTTTTGTCACCGTTATAGCCATTGGCGTAGTGCTGCCAGCCGTCTTTGTCGGTGGGGTTAAAGGCGTGGGTCGCAGTACGAAGGCCCATGACCGCGCCGCCGGACTTGAGGTAGTTGTCGATGTGCTGCATTTGTTCGTCGGGCAGAATACGGAAGCGGGTTGCGATAATCATGAGGTCGGCTGTGGCCAGTGCTTCGAGACCGGGTGTGTTGCGCACGAAGTTGGGGTCGATATTGCCGGAGTTCGGGTTGATAGAGAACAGGACGGTGCATTTGAAGCCGTGGCGTTGGGAGAGGATTTTGCCGAGTTGGGGTAGTGCTTCTTCGGAGCGGTATTCTTCGTCACCAGCAACGAGGACGATGTGTTTGCCTTTACCGGGGCCTTCTTTGCCTTCATAGGTCACCCGGGGATCGGCTGCGAAGGAGGATTGTCCTATGAGGAGCAGGGTCAGTATTGCCAGACCGAATTTGATACACCGTTGCATTGAATTGACCTCCAGCGTAGTACACGCGTATTGATTAAAGAGTGAGACTCCAGCATAACAAGTTTAGTTTCATTGTGGCTAGTGGGATGCGTTGCCGCGTTTTAGCCTATGGGGCCAAGAGATTGCCGCGTCGGCGGAGCCTCCTCGCAATGACGCGCTTTTATTCGTCAATATTGAACTTGGGGTTTTAATATGCCTGACTGGAACTTCACGTTGAACTTGTTTAGCGGACGGTGAGTTACTCTACCGTTTTCTCGCCTTTGAGATAGCCGATGAGATCGCGTAGTTCCTGGGCGGTCATGGATTTTTCCAGTTCTTCGGGCATCATGGACATACTCGAGGTCATCATGCGGGTTATGGTGTTGCGCTCTATGGTTACTTCGAGGCCGAGGGGTTGGCGCAGGGTAATGCTCTGTTCTGTTTCAGCGACGATGAGTCCGGAATATTCTTCAAAGTCGTCGGTTTGAATCACATAATTTTCGTAGCCTTCGAGGAGGAGGCTGTTGGGCACGAGGATGTGGAGGAGGATAGATTCTTTGGGTTGGCTGCTGATGCCGGTGAGGTCTGGACCTACTTCATAGCCTTCACCATTAAATAGGTGACAGGTAGAACAGACTTTCTGAAATATTTCCTGGCCGTTTGCCGGGTTTGCTGCGAGTTCCAGTACGGGTTTGTATTCTTCATAGACTGCGGAGCGGTTGGTGGTTTTGATGTCTTTAAAGACCATGACGGCACGGGCTTTGATTTCTGCATTGGGGCTATGGAGGATACGGTTGCGCATGGCGGGGCTGATGGACCAGGGTGGAACCTGGCTCGATTCCAGGGCATCGAGGAGTTTTTCCAGCCTGTCCCCACGGGACAACACGGCATTGAGCACAGCTGCTTTAATGGGCGGCGTGTAGGCTTCCCAGCGCACACCGTCGAGCATGATGGTGGCTACGGACGGGTGGTCCATTTGTGCCAGTGCGTTGACTGCGGCAACTTGTAGCTCGCGGGGTGTTGCAGGACTGAGGAGGTCAGCGAGTGTTTCGCCACCGAGGTCAAAGGGGCCGTAGCCGAGAAGTCCCGCAGCAACTTCGCGATGGGCTAATGTGGTCGTGGTGTCTTGCAGTTTGGTCAGGGCCAGGGCGAGCCATGCAGCGAGGCCTTCCTGTAATGTTTCGTTTACGTCTTCAGCTCCAACTTTTGCAAGACGCTCCAGGGGATAGTCGCCTACGGGAAATTTATTGTTACGTCGTAAACCGTCACTCACGCCATTCAAATAGGCCATGACCCACCAGGGTGAATCTTCGCTGCCCAGATCCAATAGGGCCTGCGTCCGCGTATAGGCGTATTCTGGTTCGCTGCTTTGGGCAAGCATACGGCCCAGGGTTTCCATTAGGGGCAACCAGCCTGCACGGTCGTCGGGTGCTTCTGCGAGGAGGGCTGCGAGTAGGGCATCGGTTCCTGATTTCAATCCGGAGACAACCCCGGTCTGTGCCCAGGAATCGTTCACATCTTTGCGGAGGATTGTAGCGAGTGCGCCATAGCGTCCTTCTTCATCGGTATCGCCGAGGGCGAGTGCTACGGCAAAGCGTACCCGGGCATCGGTATCTTCGGAAGCGGCGAGAACGGTAGCCCGCAGGGTTTCATGCCATTCGGGATGGGTACGGGCCAGCAGGATAGCTTGTTCACGTAAGAGGGGGGATGGATCTTTCAAAGCGGAGAAAACGCGTTCTGCGGACAGGACACTGAAGGCATTGAGCATATACAGGGCCTGGGTCCGCACCAATACATTTTCATCTTCCAGGGCTTTTTGCAAAAGGGGGACCGCGGCGGGATCCAGCTTTTCCAGTAGTAAACGGTGGGCGGTGTCACGCACCCAGCTGTCGCCATGGCCCAGTGCGGCTACCTGTTGTGCTGTTGTTTCCAGGGTGACCACATCGGTGTTAGTCTGCTTGCCTACGATGCGATAAATGCGGCCACGGTCATTGCCTTTGTAAAAGTCGGTTATTGCAGCGACTTCTTTGGGTAAGTAGGTGGGATGTTCGATGGATTCGCGGTACATATCACACAGGTACAATGCGCCTTCGGGGCCGTTAGTGAGGAAGACAGGGCGGAACCAATCGTCGGGGCTGGCGAGGAATTCTTTGCCTTCGTAGGCGCGCTTAGCGATGTAGGTCGCGCCGTCGGGTACGAGGATGTCGCGGTGGACCAATGCACCAGTGGGGTCGCAAGTGAAGTTGTTGCCATAAAAGGATTCACCCAGCGAAGTACCGCGATAGATGACCATGCCGCAAGCGGCGGTAAAGGTGCCGTTGTGGGCGTAGGCGGTGGTGCGTGCACTGCTGAGGGCGTAAATTTCGGATGCGCCGCCATGTTCCGGGATGTCGTTGACCACGGTCCCTGCACCGAGGTAGGGATTTCGTTCGCGGTCGGTGGGTTGCATGACCACGTGCTCGATATGTTTGCGGTTGCTACAGACAAATTTCTGACCGTAGTCGTTGAAGGTCAGGCCGAACTGGGCGCGGCCTCCAGTGGTCTCGAGACGTGCGCCGAGGGGATCATAGCGCAGGTCGTAGGCCCCCATGTCGAGAATGCCTTCGGTGCCTGTCAGTTGCACCTTACCCCCACTGAGGCCGTTGGTGAAATAAATCCAGTTGTCCAGGCCCAGGGTGGGGTGGCTCACGCGGAGCTGGGTGGACCCGCCTTTATTGAAGCCCGTCATCAGCACTTCGCGCACATCGGCTACGCCATCACCGTCGGTATCTTTGAGGAAGTAAACTTCCGGTGCGTCGGTCAAGAGGAAGCCATCGCGCCAGGGCATGATACCGTTGGGGTAGGCGAAGTCTTTGGCGAAAATATGGCGGGTCTCGCAATAGCCGTCGCCGTCTTCATCGCGGAGGGCAACGACCTGTCCCAGACGATCTTCGTTGGTGGGGTAGCTGCTGTTTTCGACAACGTAGAGCATCCCACCGGCATCAAAGCACAGGGCCACGGGGTCGATGACCTGAGGCTCTGCAGCGATGAGTTCAATCTGGAGGTTGTCCTGGACGACGATTTGTTTCACGGCTTCGTTCGCAGGGGTCTGAGCCAGCACACCCTGCGTTGCCAGGAGCATCACGAACGGGATGGTATTTAATTTGAGTAATTTTAACACAATGGATCCCCTTGCTTTTTAT
>CALAXS010000544.1 GCA_937895305.1 uncultured bacterium | reverse complement strand
ATGTCGCCATGGGCTTTAATGTTGTGCTGACTCGGGGACAACTGAAGGAAGTCAATGCTATAGAACTTCGGATTGATGACGTGGTCTATTGGGCGCGTCTTCTCCATGTTACGGATGGGGAAGTCCCCACCCAGACCTTGGTAAATTCAGGGCTTTGCGGGCCAGTATATAAAACTACCGGTGAGATTACCGATATCAAGGCCCAGATGGTGGTAAGAGACAAGCCTGCACTGTCCGTGCCCGTCCACGCACCCATGAATTTGCACTACTCATTTCGGTTATTAAAACCTGTTGATAATTTAATTGTATCCATGCTCATCCATAATAAGGATGGGCTGTTGATTTCTGCATTGACCGGACTGGAAAATGGTGCATCCCAACCAATACGTGAGGGCCTTGTAAAAGGTATTGTACATATAATCGAAATGGATCTTGTTCCGGGTAGTTATATCGTGATGCTGGGGATATGTGACGGTAAACGCTATCTCTCACGTAATATGCTGATGGAATTTGTCGTGACCGGGGGTGGTGAAATGTTCTGGGGTGTGAAAACATTTCAATTTACCCATCAGGCGGAGAATGAACCCTCTTGACGGATTCCGGGGTAGGCACTTATGCTTGAACAAACACAACGCGCCATAGACGACATCCTCGAGGGGTGTGCAACGGAATATGAACAGTATCACCGTTACCTGACCCGGACGTGTTGGCGTGTGGAAGGTGACTTTCAGTTTCTGCAAGAGGTCCTGCCCAAGGCGGAGCGCATACTGGATGTGGGCGCGGTACCACCCATGTTATTGGGTCTCATGGCGCAGCAAGGCATGGGGAAAGATCTGGCGGTGATGGATCCCCATGTAGAACGATTCAGTGCGTTCTTCGAGCGACACCAGATTACTGCATCCAAGGTAGATTTACTGCAAGGGACAGACCTGGAGCAAACAGAGCAATGCGATCTCGTGTGCCTGTGTGAAGTACTGGAACATCTTCCCGGCGACATTGTGCATACGCTAAATCAGGTATCCAGGTGGGTTGCACCGGGCGGACACCTCTATCTCACCACGCCCAACCTGCGTTCGGTCAGTGGCGCGGTGGGTTTGTTCTGTCGCGGCTCGGGCCTTGCCTCAAAGCAAAAGGAGCCCATTCGAAATCAATTCGCTCGCGCTCAGGGGGGCTATGGGTACTTCGGCCATATCCGTGAATACACGGAGAAGGAAGTGCGTAACCTCGTTGAGGGCATGGGCTATGAACATGTAGCCTCCCGGTTCCAGGTCCACCCACGCGCCGAGACACTGGAAGCCCGTATCATACAAATTCTGGAAAGCATGCTGCCCTCGTTCCGGTTGTTCGGGAAATACCTTTTTAAGAAAAAGGGCTAAGGCGTATGGCATCCCCGAAAGTACGTACCATTGTCCTCGTCGCTTACCTGTCTGGCGATGCGGGTCGTGCCAAGTGCGCGTATCTGGAAAAAGTCGATGCTGCAATCCAGGCACAGGGCTATCGCCTTTTACTCATAGACCAGGGGGGGCAGCCCATCGAGACGACCTGCATGGTGGAGCAAATCCCAGAAGGGATTGATGCGGGTGAATATGCACTCACCGATGCGATGCGTACTGCCTGGGCATCTTCTGCTGTTTTAAGGTCTGCGGTGGAGATGGATGCGGGATACTTCGGTATTGATTCGGAAACCGCCGCACGCAAGACTTTATCAGCAGCCGGGTATATCCGTGAAGTCCTGGAACGGGAAGACGCTGCACTGTGTATTCTATGGCACCAGTTCAACGGGGTATCGCTGGCGGTGGCGGAACATTGCAAAGCGGTGAATCTCCCCTACCTATTTGCACACCTGGGGCCGTTGCCGGGTACGATTATCTTTGAGCCACAGGGACAGATGGCGGAGAGCAGGATTTGTACCGAGAATGAGCGCTTCCTGGCGCTGCCTGTTTCAGACGACGACCTTACACAGGCGCAAAGGTATTTGGACCACCTGCGTGAGACGCGGGCTGACCGAAAAGCACAAACCGAAGATCCGACAATTACCCAAGCCATTGGGGAATGCAGGACGAAATATAATCACGTTGTGTTCTATGCCGGGCAAAACGATTTGCGCAGTGGCATAACCCCCAACAGCTATCCAAACAAGGCACTACATTCCCCCTTTTTAGACAATACAGCACAGGGTTTGACCGAACTAAAGGGTTGGGCACAAGCGCATCATTGTTGTGTGCTCGCCAAGCCCCATCCGCTGGACCGTACCAGGAAACAATTGCTGAAATTGCATCAACCGGATTCGGGGATTCAGGTGTTGGAGGGTGCGAATATCTTCGAATGCCTGGAGGCCTCGGATGTGGTGGTGACGATTTTATCTACCTCCAGTTACCTGGCGCTGATTCACGGGAAGCCTGTAGTGTTGCTGGGTAAGTCCTTGCTCAACGGCAAAGGGTGTTGCTATGAAGTGGATACCTTGGAGGCTCTGGCGCCGACGCTGGACCGTGCGTTGAGCGACGGATTTACCGAAGTACAACAGGAACGCTGGCTAAACCATGTAGCGCAGTTGATTCGCTATTACCTCTTTGCCTATTCCGAGGATGCGGAATCCCGTATCGGGCGTGGGCCGGCATGTGCTGCTGCACATATCCTGGAATCCATCAACCGCCCTGGATAGTGCGACCGTCGATGTAAGTCCATTCACGAGAGGTCTCGCCCGTACGCCGCGCGATGAGGTATTTCTCGATCACATCCAGCGTGGGCCACGTATCGATGTCCAGGGCTTCCCGTTCGTCGATGGGAAATACCCCGCGCTTGCCCACAAACACCGGACCGTCCTGCTTGATGTCGTCCAGTTCGTAGGAGGCGATGTAAGATTCCCGCTTCCAACCCGCGATGGACCAACAGACCACCTGAATCGGTTCAATCTCGTTGGAGGGCCGTTTGTATTTACAG
>CALAXS010000543.1 GCA_937895305.1 uncultured bacterium | reverse complement strand
CAAGGCCCCACTGGAATTATATATATCCGCAGCAACGACATAACCCGCCTGAAGATGTGCTATACCAATCAGTTCCAAAACGACTCCCCGATGCTGTTAAACGGATTCCATTGTACTGTCCACCCGTTAAGGTGTCAAAAACAGGGCTTGGACCTGTCACGTCGCTTCCTGTAGGATGACATACGAAAGCACAGCAAGGAGACTAATCCGGTGAGTACAGCATGCATCCTTTGGGCCATTGGCGCTCTAACCGCATTCAGCGGCAGCATCGAAGGGACCGTTACCCGGAGCAACGGTGATCCCGTTCCCAATGCCCAGGTCTTTCTGGAACCCGGCCTGGGCTATGACGTGATTCAAACTACGAGCGATGCCACGGGTCATTTTTCGTTCGACGGGATTCGCCCCGGACAATGCGGGGTATTTGCCATAGCCGAAGGGCTGGCCTGGGGAGGGTTGCATATCCCCCTGGCATTGGACGAGCGCGTTGACGGCATAACCATCCATCTCGCCCAACCCGCGACCATACGCGGCACGGTAGAGAACGCTCAGGGTGACCCTGTAACAGGCGCACAGATTTCCAGGATTGCCCTCGTCGGGAATACCAAAGTCGCCATTCCCCTGGCAAAGCTCCTGAACCACGGCATAGCGGCTGTGATGAGTGATGCAAAAGGGAAGTTTAGTTTGGATAACGTGCCCAAAGGGGAGACCCTGGCACTCAAAGTAGGCCACGGCCTCTACGCTCAAGAAGGCGTCCAGAATGTTGAAGCAGGTGCACGTGCAGTTACGGTCGTCCTGCACCGGGGTGTCCTTCTCACGGGTGAAGTATTCTCCAGAGAAGAGCAATTGCCCGTGGCCAATGCTGCTGTACTTATCCGCAATGCCCAGCCACCCCACGAGACCATCACCACCCGGACCAATGGACGGGGTGCCTTCGATGTGCGCCTCAAGCCAGGCGTGTATATGTACAGTGGGGCCAGTGGCATGAGCCAAAGTGCTGGCTGGAAACAACTGGTCATCACGCCCGAAAGCATCAGCCCGACCCTGCGCCTGAATGTATCCGGTACCGGTGCAATCCAGGGCGAAGTACGTGACGCTATCACAGGCAAGCCCATTGAAGGGGTTCGCCTGGCCCTGGACACGGGCGGTACCCGCTCAGCCATCACCCGCACAGGCCCAAAGGGCACCTTTCAATTCACCACCGTTCTCGGGGAGAACGTCGTACAAATTCTCGATGCTGCAGGGTATGATGCCACCGCCACTAAAGGCTTGAACGTTTTCGTTGAGACAGGCAAAGTGGTCGAGCTTCCCGGTCTCTGGCTGAAGCCTGTCCCCGCCTTTGATGTTAGCGTTTCGGATGCATCTGGCAACAAAGTGGCCCACGCGAAATTTCAATTTCTTTCCCCGCCCAATATCCCAACGCAGCAGGCCGATGCCCAGGGTCAGGCACACATTGAACCCACCATTATTCCTGAGTCCGGTCGCGTTATTGGTCAGGTTCACCACCCGGTAAAAGCCGAGGGGGCCATATTCGAATTGCCACGCAGCGCAACAGGAACAACACAACAAATCCAGTTGCTACCCTTCTCGGCAGTACAGGGCCAGGTCGTAGATGAAAACAATACACCCCTATCCAATGTACTGGTTAATGCCATCCTTGCTGATGGTATTGACGACGTTCCAATAGTGCTCTGGTCACTACGCACGGATGCTGAAGGGCGCTTTTACTATGATACGCTCGTACCCGGTGTGCCCCATGCCTGTGTTGTATATCTGGACGATGGCCAACAGATTGTGATTGAGCCCTTTAATACTGCCCCCGGGACGCTTAAAGAGTTGGGTGTGATTAAAGAAACGGCGCCCGTTGTCGCCAAGAGTCAGGAATAAGTGTCCATGGTAGTTAAGAAGTTCACACGTGGTGTATGGGTACTCCTGGCATTTATACTTTTCAATATACTGCCAAGCGCAGATGCCCTTGAAATCAAGGGAGCGGTACGTGATGCGGATAAGAGCCCCGCTAAGGCTACGGTCTGGCTGGTGGAAGAGCAAAGCGTAAAACAGATTCAAACACCCGCCTCTGGTGAGTATGCATTTACCAATCTGGAAGTTGGCCCATACCAATTGATTGCCCTGGATGAAAGTGGACAGCGTATCGGCGGGCACACAGGGTTTATCGTGGGCGATGTAAACATGGACCTGCTTCTCATGAAAGCAGCACCCCTCCGCATCCGTATATTGGATCCCAAGTACGCACCCCAACCCGGCGCACGCATCACCACACTCTGGATAAACGGCTATATTAAAGTCCCGGTAGAACAACTCACCGACCATGGCTTCCCGGCGCTTCGCACCGACGATAAAGGTCTCCTGACCATACCGTATGCACCTGAAAACGGGGGGGTGGGTATCGTGGCTGAGCATATTCAGCACGGCCGCGCTATCATCGACTATATTCCCGTACGGGGTGAGCAAGAAGAAATTGTATTACCCGAGGGCCTGACCCTGCGAGGCAGAGTGCGTTACGAGGATGCGCCTGTTGCCAACGCCTATGTGTTTGCCTACATCCCCGGGACCAATAGTCAGAAATCCTTTGCAGAAGCTACTACAGATGCCGATGGTGTATATCGTCTGAACGTACCCAAGGGGGTTTATCAGATTGGGGTGCGGCATAGTGACTACGCATCACCCCCACCTAAAAACCAGACCATGCTGGATGATGCAAAGGCACCCTGCGATTTCGATTTGATTCAGCCCCGCTACATACACGGGCGGGTAGTCTATTCCAAAAACAAACCTTGCGCAGGTGCCTTCATACGGTA
>CALAXS010000542.1 GCA_937895305.1 uncultured bacterium | reverse complement strand
CCACGTCAGCTTGCAATTTGACATAGCCTTCTCATGGAAGATTGCCACGTCGGCGAAGCCTCCTCGCAATGACGGCTGGAATGGAGTCGTTGTTACCTGCACTTATGCGATGGGGAGCATTGTGATAAAACATAGCGAACTTGAACAATATCCTTTCTTGCTGTAGCGTAGCCCTTTATTGATGTGTATGTGCCCAAGGGAAGGGAATGCCCCATGAAACGTTGTTGTACTTGTTTTTTCTTCATGCTTATGGTCTTTACCATGATTCCGATAGCGAATGCGGGCACACTCCAGGTGGGTGTGGGACGTAGTGATATTACGCCGGATTATCCCATCTGGATGGGGGGCTATGCGTCGCGCAAGGCCCCGTCCGAAGGAAAGCTCCACAGCTTGTGGGCCAAGGCGCTGGTCATTGAAGATGAGACAGAGGCCCGTAGTGTCGTGATCACGCTCGATCTCATTACGGTGCCTGTGGCCTTGAGTCAGGAAGTGGCCCGGCTCGTGGAAGAAGCGCATGGCATACCGCGAAAGAGCCTCCTGATTGGTGCGTCTCATACGCACAGTAGTCCTGCATTGGGGGATCGACTCATCGAGATGTATGGCATGGCGGAAGCTGAAAAGCAGCGGGTACAGGACTATTCCAATGGTCTTCCTGCGCTGTTGCTGGCGGCGGTCACGGAAGCCATGGATGACCTGGAACCTGTAGAACTGGCGTGGGGCAATGGGACTGCGGACTTTGCAGGAAATCGTCGCAAGTACACACAGGGCGGTGTCACGAACAGCATTAACCCAATCGGTCCGGTGGACCATGACGTGCCTGTACTGCGTGCGCGGAGGAGTGACGGGAGTTTAAAGAGCGTGCTCTTCGGTTATGCGTGTCATAATACCTGTACGAGTTTCCAACAGCTTAGTGGGGATTACGCGGGCTTTGCGCAGATTTATATCGAAGCACAGGTACCCGGGTGCACCGCGTTGTTTGTAGCAGGTTGTGGTGGTGACCAGAATCCATTACCACGGAATACGCTGGTACTGGCACAGCTCTATGGCGAGACGCTGGGTCGTGCGGTTATCAAAGCCATGGAGACTTCCCTTGCTCCGGTGGCAGGGCCGTTGTGCACAAATTTTGAGGAGATTCCGCTGAAGCTGAGTGAAGCGCCCACACGGGAAGCAATTGAGGCGGAGCTCGTTGGGGACAATGTCTATAAGCAGCGTCGTGCGAAGCATCTGCTGAGTATTCTCGATAGCGAGGGTGCGCTACCCACGACGTATCCTTATCCGGTGCAGGTGTGGAAATTTACCGAAGGCCCCCAACTAACGGCGCTGGGCGGTGAGGTGACCGTGGATTATTCTTTGCGTATCAAGGAGGAATTCGGGCAGGACAGTAATTTCGTCATTGCCTATGCCAATGATGTTTGCGCCTATATCCCTTCGTTGCGGGTATTGCGCGAAGGCGGTTATGAGGGTGCGGAGGCCATGATTTATTACTTCTTTCATGGTCCCTGGGCACCGCCTATTGAAGAGGACATCATGGCGAGTGTGCATCGCCTTGCCGGGCGCAAGCCGCTCATTAATCTGAACAGTTCAAGCTCCCTGAACGCACATCATCCGTTGCGGATTGCCCATCGTGGTGGTGTCATGAGGGAGGATAGTCCCGAGTGTTCGCGCAGGGCGATTCATCTGGCTGCGGATCAGGGCTACACCATGGTGGAGCTGGATGTGCAAGTGTCAAAGGATGGCGAGCCTATACTCTTCCACGATAAGACGATGGACAAAGCCTGTGGGCGACCGGGAGCTATAGCCGATTTTAATGCTCGTGAGCTTACGGGTTTCGCTCTGGCCAATGGTGAGACCATTATGCATCTGGAAGAGGCATTGGCGATTTGCAAGACGAAGAATCTGGGAGTCATGCTGGATTTTAAGGTGAGCGATAATCCTGACCTGCTACGACGGGTACTCGGCTTGCTACAGCGTTTCGAACTGGTCAATGCTACGTGTTGTATCAATGGTGCGCCTGCATTGCGGGATGCGCTGGATGAGCACATTATGTTCCGGTTGTTGGATGAGCAGATTGAGGATGGGAAAGCTGATTTGAAGGGCTACTTCTGGTTTGGACTTCCTGAGCAGCTGGACAGGGAACAGATTAAGCCCATGCAGGAACGGGGTGCGCTGGTTATTCCGGGTGTAAATATTTTCCGGTATGATGCAAAGACGCATGTCAATGATGCTGAGCGGGATATTAAGGCACTGCAGGCTGCGGGTGTGGACGGATTTCAGATTGATTCGGTGTATAACGATTTTATTAAAGATTAGTCGAGGAACAAACCATGTTGAAAAAAATCATTATTGTCGCATGCTGCCTAGTTATGTCTTTCGCAGGTGCGCAGGATGAGAAGCAGTTTAAGGCGGGGGTGGCTACGACAAACATCACGCCGTGGAACGGGCTGTCGCTGGCGGGGCACATGGCGGACCGTGTTGCGTTGCGGGTCCATGATGAGTTGCACGTGCGGGCTTTGGTGCTGGACAACGGTGAGGCGCAGATCGCCTTCGCCATCATCGACAGTTGCATGGTGCCACGCGAGATTATGGATGCTGCCAAGATTATTGCAGCGGAAGCGACGGGGATTGCCACAGACCACATGCTCATTTCGGCGACCCATACCCATACTGCGACGTGCGCGACACCCGTGTTTCAAAGTGACCCCAACGTGGACTATAACCGTTTTCTTACGCAACGTGTAGCCGATGCGATTGCGCTGGCGCATACGTATCGTGTGCCTGCGAAGATTGGCTGGAGTAGTGGCGACCTGGCGGATGAGGTGTTTAACCGCCGCTGGCACATGACACCGGAGACCACGCTCGGCAATCCCTTTGGCACTACAGACCAGGTGCGGATGAATCCGCCACGGGGTAGCGACACGATGGTCAAGCCCGCTGGATTGACGGACCCGGAGATTTCCTTCATCGCTATACAGGATCTTGCGGGGAAGCCGCTGGGATTGCTGGCGAATTATTCGTTGCATTATGTGGGCGGCACGAATGCCAACGAGGTGAGCGCGGATTACTTTGGTATTTTCGCGAAACGCATAGAGGCCTTGCTCATGGACAGCGAAGGGGAAACGCCGTTCGTGGGTATGATGACCAATGGCACGAGTGGCGACATTAACAACATTAACTTTCGTGAAATCGGGAAGCAGCGCAAGCCTTACGAGAAGATGACGGAGGTGGCGCGCAAGGCGGCAGATGTGGTGGTGAAGGCGTACCAGGATGTGGAATACCAATCCTGGATTCCCATGAGCGCAGCTACGAAGAGCATTGACCTGGGTGTGCGCAAGCCTTCTGCAGCGGAGGTGGCGGAAGCGAAGGAAGTGGTGGCGAAGGCGGCGGGGCCGGCCATGAAGGGCATGATTGAAATCTATGCGCGGGAGACGGTGCAGTTGAACGACTATCCGGATACGGTTCCGGTGCTGCTGCAGGTGCTTAAGCTGGGCGACCTGGCTATTGCTGCGGTACCGTGTGAAGTTTTTGTCGAAATCGGATTGGACTTCAAGGCGAACAGTCCGTTTAAGGATACCTTCACCATCGAATTGGCCAATGGGTATAACGGGTACTTGCCGACCTATGAGCAGCATCAGCTGGGGGGCTATGAGACCTGGCGCGCAAAGTCGAGTTACCTTGAGGAAGAAGCTGACCGCAAGATTCGCAAGACTATCTTTGAACTTATGGACACGTTGAAGGACTAAGGCATTCTTGAAAAAATGGAAGTAATTACGCGCTGGTTTGTTTTTAAAAGATATAAACTTCTTGTTTACAGCAAGGCCTCAAACTAAACCGTCATTGCGAGGAGCGAAGCGACGCGGCAATCTGGCTTGGACCGATAGTTGTGGTGTCGGAGAAATAACCACGACTGTTAAATCATCCGGGCCAAGCCAGATTGCCACGCCTCGTTTGCACTCGTCTCGCAATGACGTGATAGGTTAGAATTTATATCGATTGACCTGAGTATAAATCATAACAAGCAGACAAGTGAGTATAAATTCATCAAATTATTTTGAACAACAATGGGACTAACGAATGGCTATTCACATACTGAGTAAAAGTGTTTACATCCCCGGCAAAGATGACACAGGGGTCTTCCCGGGTTTCATAACGTATACCCATGGACACAAGCCTCAAATGCTCCATCGCTTCGGCTGGGTGGATGCGTCGGACACCTACGATAATTTTCATGAGCGAACTTCGGAGGATAACGGGAAAACCTGGACCGAGCCTGTGTTGAAGTTAAAGAGCGAGGAAGTTGAAGGCGGGCGTTTGCGCTATGTGGAGAACTCAGCGTTTTTTGATGAGGACACGAATCAACTGCACACCTTTGTCTATCGCATGGTTTACCCTAAGGACAAAATTGATACGGATGCATATCGCGAATTGGTTATACAGACCTATGACCCGCGCACTTTGGAACGACCCAAAGCGCAAACATTCGACTTTGACTGTACACAAGGCATTGCAATCAGTTTTTGTTTTCCCATCAAGACGAGTAGTGGGCGCATCCTTCTCCCTGCAATGCAAGCGCAATTGGACGAGAACGGAAAAAATATCCATCACAAAGACTCGGCCTTGATTGTGTATCAGGCGCGCATGGTGATAGGTGAATACGATGACGCGGGTGTGATTCATTGGCGATTGGGTGAGCCTATCGTGAGTGACCAGGCCCTTAGTACGCGGGGCTTTAGTGAATGCTCACCTGTGGAATTGCTGGATGGAACGATTGCCGCCTTGAGTAGGGGGAGCAACTATAAACGCCCTGACCTGCCGGGGTGTAAGTGGCTCAGTTATTCGAAGGATGGTGGGGAAACGTGGTCGGGAGCGGTGCCGTTAAAGACGGACGACGGCAAGATTATCCAGTCGTCTGCCACGGGGTGCGCCTTGTTCCGCTCTATCAAGAATGGCAGGGTCTATTTTGTCGGCAATCTCTGTGCAGACGGAAAACCTGCGGACGGGAATTGGCCACGCGCACCACTACATATCGCCGAGGTGCAGGAAGAGTCTTTCGCAATTAAGAAGGATACTATTACCGTAATCGATAAACGGGAGGGGAATGACACGGACAAAACGCAGATTAGCAATTTTCGCTATTACCAAGATCGGGAAACGGGAGATGTTGTGGTTTATGCTACGCGCTTTGGGGAGAACGATGCGAAGTTGTGGAAGAAGGCGGACCACTACGAGTATCGGGTAGCGGTGGAGTAGACCTCGTCGGGTGGGCGACCGTAGCACGGCTTGCAATAGAAAGATATTTGCTTCGACTGGAAGTTAGGATACCGTGGGGGGGGATTCCCAATCAAGTTGGGAATGACAGGGGGGTTGGGGTATCAGTCCCGACTTGGGTTGGGTATGCTGACGTGGTGGTCCCTGCCTTCGCAGGGGTGACAATATGCCTACAGCGCGGAGAAGTCGGCGAAGTAGAGGTAGAGTCCAACCACAAAAATCACGATGCCAAAACCCATGGGTTTGGCGAATTTCCAGGGGGTAAGATCCACGTCGCCGGAGTGTTCATGGACCCAGGCGGTCTCGCGCGGTTTCACTGCGCCGATGATGAGCATGAGGACGAGCAGGGACGCGAAGACCACACCGAGGTAGTGGAACTCATGGATGCCCGATACCAGATTGGTGACCGGGGGAAACCAGTAGCCTGCGGCAATCGCGGCGAATCCAATGATGAGGGCAATGTTGGCTGCCATGGCGGGTACGCGTTTCGTGAGCATACCTATGAGCATGACGCTGAAGATGGGGATAAAGTAGAGGCCGTTCATTTTTTGGAGATAGCCGAAGATACTGGGTTGGCTGGCGAGGAGGGGTGCGGTGGTCATGGCGAAGAGTGCGATGATGATGCCGAAAGCCTTGCCGGATTTAATGACTTGTTCTTCAGAGGCTCCCGGTTTAACCCAGTGCTGGTACACGCCGAGACTGAATAGGGTGGCGGTACTGTTGAGGCCTGAGTTGAAGGAGCTGAGGATGGCGCCGACCATGACGGCGGCGAAGAAGCCTGCGAGCCAGGGGGGTAGTACATTGCTGACCAGGGTGCCGTAGGCGTGGTCGGGCAGGATGCCCGTATCGCTGTAGAGGTGATAGGCGATGATGCCGGGCAGTACGAGAATCATGGGGGCGAGGACTTTGAGTATCCCGGCGAAGAGGACGCCTTTCTGGCCTTCTTTAAGGTTGCTGGCACCGAAGGTGCGCTGGATAATCTGTTGGTTGGTGGTCCAGTAGAAGAGGTTGAGGAGGAGCACACCCGTAAACAAGGTAGACGCGGGGACGGATTGGTCTTTGGAGCCGAGGGAGTTGAATTTTTCCGGGTGAGCCTCCTTGAGCGTTTCCCACGCGGCGAAGATACCGTCGCTGTTGACGGCCCACAGACCAAAGACGGCAATCATGACCCCGCCCACGAGGAGGCCGAAGCCGTTGATGGTGTCGGACACGGCAACGGTGCGGAGTCCGCCGAAGATAGCGTAGAGTGAACCGATGATGCCAATCATCCATACGGCGAGCCAGAGAATAACGGTGTCGGATTGGATACCCGTGAGGGCTTTCACATCGAGGATACCCGTGAGGCCCGTAGCGCCGGTATAGAGGATGATGGGCAGGAGGATGATAGCGTATGCGAAAATAAAGATGAGGCTGGTGATGGAGCGGGTTCGTTCGTCAAAGCGTTCTTCGAGGAATTGGGGGACGGTGGCGATGCCGCTGCGGAGGTAACGGGGTAGAAAGAAGAGGGCCATGACGACGAGGGACATGGCGGCGATGACTTCCCAGGCCATGACGCTGATACCGTCGGTGAATGCGGAGCCATTGAGTCCCACGAGTTGCTCTGTGGAGAGGTTGGTGAGCATGAGGGAGCCAGCGATGAAGCCACCCGTAAGGGTACGCCCTGCAAGGAAGTAGCCGTCCAGCGTGCAGTGATCGTCACGACGCGTAAGTGCATAGGTGATAACGCCGACGAGGCCCGTAAAAAAGACAAAGGAACCCAAGGTCATGAAACCCACAACAACACCCTCCCGATTCATGGTATTTGTAGTTAAGTGTGAATAAGTGTACTCCTACTTGCACGATATGCTCAAGATGGGCAATTCCCTCGTTCCCAAGCTCTAGCTTGGGAATGCATATCCCGAGGCTCTGCCTCGGAAAACGGGAGCGATAAACCTGGATTGCTGTGGCAATGGTCCCGAACCAGGTTATGCACCCCGACGGGGAGATCCCTGCCTCCGCAGGGATGACAGGGAGGGAACACGGGAATGACGATGTATGTGATGCTTTTGGATTGTTGCGATTGTACATCCAGTCAAAATACTTGTAGAGTGTAGCCATCTTGTTTTCAACAGAAGGAATGTTTTTCCATGCGTAGAATTATCCTGGTCCTCATTGCTGTGTGTTCTCTCGGTGTTCCGGCCTTCGCTGCGGGGCCTTTGTTCAAGGCCACCTTGGAACTGCCCCCTACCGAAAACAACCCACGAAATTCAGAGGGGGACTTTATCCAGCTGAAGGACGGGCGTATCCTTTTTGTATATACCCACTTTCAGAATGGTGCGGGGGACCATGATGCTGCTTTTCTGGCGGGGCGGTATTCCAGTGATGGTGGTAAAACCTGGACGAGCGAAGACACGGTTATTCTCGAGAATGAGGGAGATTTTAATGTTATGTCCGTTTCCATGCTGCGTCTGCAGTCTGGAAAGATAGCCCTCTTTTATATCCGAAAGAATGGTACGGATGACTGTACGCCCTATATCCGCTATTCGAGCGATGAAGGAGCAACCTGGTCGGAACCGATACATTGTCTCGGTGCGCCGCTGGGCTATTATGTGGTGAATAACGACCGCCTGGTACAGCTTTCCAGTGGGCGTCTCATTATTCCCGCGGCGCGTCATGCGTTGAAGGGGAAGAAATGGACAGGCCATGGCACGGTGATGTGCTTTTATTCGGATGATGAGGCCAAGACCTGGCATTGTTCTGAAACCCAGCTCCGTGAGCCGGAAGGGACGAAGTTCGTGCTGCAGGAGCCGGGTGTGGTGGAGTTGAAGGATGGCAGCCTCTTTATGTTTATTCGCAGTAGCGCAGGTTATCAGTATGGGTCGTGGTCGAAGGATGGGGGGAAGACCTGGACGGAAGTGGCTCCCACGGATCTTGTATCGCCAGTATCCCCCGCGACTATCGAGCGGATACCGGGCACGGATCGCCTGATTTGTGTGTGGAATGACCACAGCCAGGCGACGGAGAATATAAAGGGGAAGCGCACACCGTTGACGATGGCGGCATCGGATGATGAGGGGAAGACCTGGACGGTTCTGGAAACACTGGAAAGTAACCCGGATGGGTGGTATTGCTATACGTCGATGGAGTTTCTGGAGGACGGGATGCTGCTGGGCTATTGTGCCGGGGATCGGCGGCATAATAATGGGTTAGCGCACACGCGGGTGACGCGTGTTGAAAAGGGTCTTTACGTTCCGAAATAGCCTTTACAAGTGCCTTGCTGAATGGTTATCGTATACTTTCTGGTTTGTACAAAATTCTCTGTTATTAAGGAAGCGATAGTATGATTTCACGGCGTAATTTCCTGAAGACCACAGGTGCTGCTGCGACAGCAGCCATGGCTATGCCCTTTAACGAAGCCCTTGCAGCAGCGGCAAAGAGCGGTAAACGGCCCAACATCATTTGGCTGTATGCGGATGACCATGCTCAGAATGCTATCAGTGCCTATGGTGGTCGTCTGGCAGAGGTTGCGCCTACGCCGAACATTGACCGTATCGCCAAGGAAGGTGCTATCTTTAAAAACTCCTTCGTCACCAACTCTATCTGTGGTCCCTGTCGCGCGGTTATCCTCACGGGGTTGCACAGTCACCTGAACGGCTTCCGCAAGAACGGGGATCACTTTGACGGGGACCAGCAGACTTTCCCGAAGCTCCTTCAGAAGGCCGGATACAATACGGCGGTCTATGGGAAGTGGCACTTGCACACGAATCCGCAGGGCTTTGACGACTGGGAAGTACTTCCGGGTCAAGGGCATTATTATAATCCTGATTTCATCACGCCTGAAGGGCGCATCAAGGAACCGGGGTATGTGTCGGACCTCATCACGGACAAGGCACTGGACTGGCTGGATAATAAGCGGGACGCAGAGAAGCCGTTTATGATTATGATTCAGCATAAGGCACCGCACCGTGAGTGGGAGCCGGGACCGGAGCATCTGACCTTGTTTGATGATGTGGAGATTCCGGAGCCGGATACCTTGTTTGATGATTATACGGGTCGGGGCAAGGCGGCCCACCTTCAGGATATGACCATTGACAAGACCATGAAGCTGGACCATGACAACAAGGTCTGGGACGAAGACCCCGACAAATACAAAAAAGACGGATTCTGGAAACGTACCTATGGGCGCATGACCGAGGCGCAGCGCAAGGACTGGGACGCGGCGTACCTCCCCAGGAACCGTGCGTTTAAGGAAGCAAATCTGGTGGGCGAAGACCTCGTACGGTGGAAATATCAGCGCTACATGAAGGACTACCTGCGTTGTATCCGTTCGGTGGATGATAATATGGGTCGTGTGCTGGACTATGTGGATAAGAACGGGCTGGCAGAGAATACGGTTATTTTTTATTCTTCCGACCAGAGTTTTTATCTGGGCGAGCATGGGTGGTTTGATAAGCGTTTCATGTATGAAGAATCCTTCCGCACGCCGTTGGTTGCCAAGTGGCCTGGGGTGATTGATGCAGGCACGGAAATTCAGGGGTTGGTGCAGAATCTGGATTGTGCACAGACCTTCCTGGACATCGCAGGTGTGGAGCAGCCGGAGAACATGCAGGGCCGGAGCATGGTGCCGTTGATGGAGGATGAGAGCACGGCCGAACAGCGCACATCCATGTACTATCATTATTATGAGGGCGAAGGTCAAGTCCACAACGTATACGTCCATTACGGGGTACGTACCGAGCGGTACAAGCTGATTTACTATTACACGCTGGATGAATGGGAATTCTATGACTTGCAGGAAGACCCCCGGGAAATGCAGAGCCAGTATGAGAACAAGGATTACGCAGGTCAGGTCAAGGAACTGAAAAAGGAATTGAAGAAGCTGCGTAAGGACTATAAGGTTCCTGCGGATGAAGCGTAATCGGGGAAGATGAACACATGCATTGCCATTCCCGCAAGGCAGGAATCTCCGCGTTAGCATGCTTAGCCCAAGTCGGGACTGAAGCCATAGTATTACCAGTCGAGTACACCTGTTTCCGGAGCAGAGCTCGGGGATATGCATTCCCACGCAGAGCATGGGAACGAGGGAACCTGCGTTGTAGCGAGCAAGAAAATATTTTCGCACTGACTGGATGCCGGGATAGCGTTGGGGGGATTCCCGGTCGAGGCCGGGAATGACAAATGGTGTAGTCAGGGTCTACTGGACAGGGCTTTATTCGAATAGTCGGGAGTAGCGTTTATGATATCACGGCGTAATTTCTTGAAGACGACGGGTGCTGTGGCAGCGATGGCCATGCCTTTTGCGGATGCAGTGGCTGCTGCTGCAAAAGCAGGGAAACGCCCCAATATCATTTGGCTCTTTAGTGATGACCATGCGCAGAATGCGGTGAGTGCCTACGGTGGTCGTCTGGCGGAGGTGGCTCCAACGCCCAACATCGACCGTATTGCGAAAGCGGGGGCAATCTTTAAAAACTCCTTTGTGACTAACTCCATTTGTGGGCCTTGTCGTGCGGTTATTCTCACGGGGTTGCACAGCCACCTGAACGGTTTTCGCGCCAACGGCGATAAATTTGATGGGAGCCAGCAGACCTTTCCAAAGCTTCTGCAAGGCGCAGGCTATACCACAGCGGTCTATGGCAAGTGGCATCTGGCGACGGAACCCACAGGCTTTGATAACTGGGAAGTCCTGCCGGGGCAGGGTCATTACTACAATCCTGACTTCCGAACAGCAGAGGGCATAGATCAGGAAACGGGGTATGTGTCGGACCTCATCACGGACAAGGCGCTGGATTGGTTGGGCAACAAGCGGGACGCCGACAAACCGTTCATGCTTATGTTGCAGCATAAGGCGCCCCATCGCGAATGGGCACCGGGTCCCGATCATCTCAGCACCTTCGAGGATGTGGAGATACCGGAGCCGGATAACCTTTTTGACGATTATACAGGCCGGGGTAGTGCCGCGAATAAGCAGGACATGACCATCGACAAGACCATGACCACGGTGCGTGATCTCAAGATTTGGCCTGTGGATGATTCTGATGCGCGGGACAAAAAGGAATGGGAGCGTTTGCAGGGTCGATTTAATGATGAACAGCGGGCGGCCTGGAACAAGGCTTATGGACCCAAGAATGAGGCGTTGAAGAAGGCGAAGCTGGAGGGGAAAAATTTGGTGCGGTGGAAGTATCAGCGTTACATGAAGGATTACCTGCGTTGTGTTCGTTCGGTGGACGATAACATTGGCCGGGTACTGGACTACGTCGACAAGAACGGCCTCGCTGAAAACACCGTGGTATTTTACTCTTCTGATCAGAGCTTTTATCTGGGTGAGCATGGCTGGTTCGATAAACGGTTTATGTATGAGGAGTCCTTTCGCACACCGTTGGTGGCGAAGTGGCCGGGGGTGATTGAGGCGGGTACGGAGATCAATACGATGGTGCAGAATCTGGATTGCGCCCAGACCTTTTTAGAGATTGCGGGGGTAGCGCAGCCGGAGAACATGCAGGGTCAGAGTATGGTGCCTCTCATGCAAGATGAGGAAACAGCACCGAAGCGGGCGTCGCTCTACTACCATTATTACGAGGGTGAAGGCAGAGCGCACAATGTGCATAAGCATTATGGGGTACGGACCGATCGCTACAAGCTCATCTATTTCTATACGCTGGATGAGTGGGAGTTTTACGATCTGCAAGAAGACCCCCATGAGATGCAAAGCCAGTATGACAATACGGGCTATGTAAAAGAGGTTGAAGCGTTAAAGGCAGAGTTGAAACGACTGCGCAAACACTACAAAGTTCCTGAGGACGTAGCGTGATTATGATCTAAAGTTATCTTGATACACCAAGGCGGTAGCAGCGAATGCACCTGATAAAGTATCATATAGGAATCACTATCCAACAGACCAACTACGGAGCGGGGAACAATGGACTACAGAGTAGAAACAGACACCATGGGCGAAATGAAGGTACCAGTAGATCGGTACTACGGTTGCCAGACGGCGCGTTCACTGGAAAATTTTAAAATCGGCACGGAAACCATGCCTCGCGAACTCATTCGCGGGCTGGGTATTTTGAAGAAGTCTGCAGCATTGACAAATCATGGGCTGGGACTCATGGATGACAAAACCTGTGAGGCTATTTGCGCTGCTGCGGATGAGGTGATTGCGGGTGATCTGGATGGCCATTTCCCGCTGGTGGTGTGGCAGACGGGTTCGGGCACACAGACCAATATGAATACGAATGAGGTCATATCGAACCGTGCGATTGAAATGCTGGGGGGCGAATTGGGATCCAAGGATCCCATCCATCCCAATGATCATGTGAATATGTCGCAGTCGTCCAACGACACCTTTCCCACGGGCATGAGTATCGCCGCGGTGGAGCAGGTGCATCATCGATTAATCCCGGCCATGGAGGAGTTGCAGCGTTCCTTGGCGGAGAAGGCGGAGGCGTATAAGGACATTATCAAGATTGGACGTACGCACCTCATGGACGCAACACCGCTGACGCTGGGTCAGGAGTTTTCAGGCTATGCACAGCAGGTGGCGAATGGCATTGAGCGTCTGAAACAGTGTCAGCCAAAATTGGCGGAACTGGCACTGGGCGGTACGGCGGTGGGTACGGGCCTGAACACGAAGGAAGGTTATGCGGAGGCGGTTGCGCATAAAATCGCGGAGCTGACGGGGATTCCTTTCACTTCTGCACCGAACAAGTTTGAAGCGTTGGCGGCACACGATGCCATGGTCATGACCCATGGTGCGTTGAAGACGGTGGCCTGTTCTTTCATGAAGATAGCAAACGACATGCGCTGGCTGGGGTCTGGTCCACGTTGTGGTATTGGTGAACTTAATCTACCTGCTAATGAACCGGGGTCGTCCATCATGCCGGGCAAGGTGAATCCGACGCAGAGTGAGGCGTTAACGATGGTAGCGGCGCAGGTTATAGGCAATGACACTACGGTGAATATCGCGGGCGCATCGGGCAACTTTGAGCTGAATGTATTCAAGCCGGTCATAATCTATAACGTGTTGCAGAGTATCCGACTCCTCGCGGACGGCGCGGATTCCTTCCGCAAGAATTGTGTGGATGGATTACAGCCCAATGAAAAGAATATTGAAGGGCACCTGACGAACAGCCTCATGCTGGTGACTGCGCTGAACAGTCACATCGGCTATGACAATGCCGCGAAGATCGCCAAGACGGCTCATAAAAACGGGACGACGCTGAAGGAAGAGGCGATTAACCTGGGGCTGCTGACTGCGGAGAAGTTTGATGAAGTGGTCGACCCGAGCATGATGATTGGACCGGGCAAGTAGGAGAAGTACAGTTTAAGCATCAAAGGGAAGCGAATGATTCGCTTCCCTTTTTTTAGTGTTTTTTTGCGAGCAAGAGACTGTCACGCCTCGTTTGCACTCGGTGCGCAATGACGGGGAGGGGGAAATTGGTTGCGGTAGTGCGGCGTGTTGCACCGACTGGTAGCTGGGATACCGTTGGGGAGGTCCCCGCCTTCGCGGGGAAGATAAGAGGGAGCGGGATGACGGGGGGAATGGCAAAAGGAGTATTATTGCAAGCCCATGCTATGGGTTATTCGGTGGTGATGGCGTTGTCTTTGCCTTCGATGCCTGAGATGACGGCGTGCCAGGCGAGTGTGGCGCATTTGATGCGTACGGGGTAGTCGCGAACCCCGCTGAAGACGCGCAGTTTGCCGATACCTTCTTCGTCCACGGGTACTTCGGGGGAGGAGGTAATCATGGCATGGAATTTTTCGAAGAGGTGTTCCGCTTCCTTGCGTGTCTTTCCCTTGAGCAGGGTGGTCATAACGGAGGCGGAGGATTTGGAGATAGCACAACCCGCGCCATGAAAAGCGACTTCGGTGATGGTCTCACCGTCCATATTGAGGTAGATGGTGAAGTGATCGCCACAGAGGGGGTTGAAGCCTTCGATGGTGTGATCGGCATCTTCGAGTACTTTGAAGTTGCGGGGGTCCTTGTTGTGATCGAGGATAACCTGCTCGTAGAGGGCGCGGGAGTCTGACATTAAGCGAAGACCTTATTTACTGCATGAAGGGCATTGACGAGTGCGTCAATTTCTTCTTTGGTATTGTACATGGCGAAGGAAGCGCGGGCCGTTGCGGGGACATTAAAGTGTTTCATGATGGGTTGGGCACAATGGTGTCCGGCGCGAATAGCCACGCCATGCTCGTCGAGAATCTGGCCGATGTCGTGGGGGTGGGCGTGTTCCATGACAAATGAAATGACGCCCGCTTTTTCTCTGGCCTGACCGATGAAGCGCAAACCGTCCACGGCCTGCAGTGCTTCTTCGCCATAGTTCATGAGCATCTGTTCGTGTCTGGCGATAGCAACCATGCCCACGGCATTCAGGTAATCCACTGTGGCACCGAGAGCGATGGTACCTTCGATATGGGGCGTACCTGCTTCAAATTTGTAGGGGAGGCTATTGAAGACGGTCTTCTCGAAGGAGACGGAGAGAATCATGTCGCCGCCGCCTTTGTAAGGGGGCATGGCTTCGAGGTATTTGCCTTTTCCGTAGAGCACACCGATGCCTGTGGGGCCGTACATCTTGTGGCCGGAGCAGACAAAAAAGTCGACGTCCAGATCTTTTATGTTGATGGGCATGTGGGGGGTGCTTTGTGCGCCATCGAGGAGGACGGGGATGTTCATGGCGTGGGCCGCTTCAATCATCTGCTTCACGGGATTGACGGTGCCGAGGGCATTGGAAACGTGTACCGCTGCAACCAGTTTTGTCCGTGGGCTGAGGAGTTTTTCGTATTCCTCGAAAATGATGTCGCCTTTTTCATCCACAGGAACGACTTTGAGGGTGGCACCTTTTTCTTCGCAGAGCATCTGCCAGGGGACAATGTTGGAGTGGTGCTCCATGTGGGTCACGAGGATTTCGTCGCCTTTGCCCACGTGCTGGCGACCGTAGGTCTGGGCGATGAGGTTAATGCCTTCGGTGGTGCCGCTGGTAAAGATAACTTCACAGACGAGGGGAGCGCCGAGGAAGCGGGCTACTTTCTTTCGTGCCATTTCGTATTGATCGGTGGCGACCTGGCTCAGACGGTGGACACCACGATGGACGTTGGAATTGCTGGTGTTGTAATAGTCTGCAATGGCCTGAACGACTTGTTTTGGGGTCTGTGATGTAGCTGCGTTATCAAGGTAGACCAGGGGCTTCCCGTTAACGTGTGTGGCCAGGATCGGGAAATCCTGCCGAATGCGTTCCACATCCAGCGGGGTGCTCAAAATTGTTTCATCTGAACTTAGCGACATCATCTATCCCAATCGGTCCGATTAAAATTTAGGGCTGTACTTTTCATAGACCCAACGGTCCAGGCGTTTTGATACTTCGTCGATTTCCACTTCACCCGCCACATCATCTGCGAAGGCATAGGTTAACATACCCCGCGCTGTTTTTTCGTCTATACCGCGACTCCGGAAGTAAAAAATCACTTCTTCCGGGGGTGAACCCACGGTTGCGCCATGGGTACATTTTACATCATCGGCGTAAATTTCCAGCTGGGGCTTGGTGTCAATGGTAGCGTGGTCGGACAGGAGGAGGTTCTGGCTCAGTTGGTCGCTGTCGGTCTGTTGTGCTTCCTGGTGGACGTGTACAAAGCCGGTAAAGACGGATTTGCTTTTGTCATCGAGAATGCCTTTGTAGCCTATGCGGCTCTGGCAGTTGGGCGCTTTGTGGGTGATTGTCAGTGCATTGTCGATGAGGCGTTCGCCGTCATTGAGGTAGAGGCCTTCAAGGGAGCATTCAGCACCGGGACCTTCCAGCGCCAGGCAAATCTGGTTGCGGATAACTGCGCCTTCCAGGCTAAAACTGAATCCCCGAAAACGACTGTCGCGGGATTGGGCCACCGCCAGGGTATTTAAATGGTTGCCGCCTGCGCCTTCTTCCACGAGTTTGTACCAATGGAGGTTGGCATTGGCACCCACCACCACTTCGTCGACCACATTGTTCAGATAGGTCGCGTTGCTTGCGGCGTTACGATAACTGACGACAATGTTGGCTTGGGCACTTTCTTCCAGCACGATGAGATTGCGTATATGGGCGGCAGCGTCTTTCGCGGCAGTACTGGATACAAACACCAGATGTATAGGCGTTTCGACGACAACCTTTTTAGGCACATAAACAAAGGCACCGTCTTGCAGGAAGGCAGCGTTCAGGGCGGTATAGGCGTTGCGATCGCCCACGTGTTGGTTCAGATGTTTTTCTACTGCGGGGTGTGAATCGTGGATGGCGGCATTGAGTCCGCCAGCAACGACACCTTTGGGCAGTGTGTTCTGTTTGCTGAGGGCAGCATCGAAGAAGCCGTCCACAAAGACCAGTTCGGTCCAGGTGTCCGGTGCATAAAAGTACGCGGCAACACTGTCCGCACTCAGCCCATGATCGGTCGATGCCGTCAGGGAACGGAAGGGGGTTTTAACCACGGTGCTGATGTTGGTCTGACGCCATTCTTCCATTTTGGTGTGTGGAAACTCAGTCGCGACGAAGCTTTGTTTGCCCTTTTCACGCAGGGCACCCAGCCAGGCCGGGCTCCCGTTTTGGGTAACGCCAGCGAGGTCGTTTATAAAATGGTCCCTGGGGACAGCTGTAATCGTATTGGCCATGCTCGTATATTCTTTCTTGGGTCGGTATCGCCCTAGGCGGATACGGTCGCCTGGTCCGTTTCTTTCAGCCAGTCGTAGCCTTTTTCTTCCAGCTCCAGAGCCAGCTCTTTACCGCCTGATTTCACGATGCGGCCCTTATAGATAACATGCACAAAGTCGGGGACGATGTGATCCAGCAGACGCTGGTAGTGGGTGATTACAATAAAGGCTCGGTTCGGTGTACGCAGGCTATTGACACCGTCGGAGACAATGCGCAGGGCGTCGATGTCGAGGCCGGAATCCGTCTCGTCCAGAATGGCCAGGCGCGGTTCCATGACCGCCAACTGCAGGATTTCGTTACGTTTCTTTTCACCACCGGAGAAACCAAAGTTTACATCACGATCAGCGAAGGCGAGGTCCACGTTGATCTGGTCCATCTTTTCCTTGAGCAGTTCGTTGAAGTCCATTTGGTCCAACTCATCCATGCCACGGCTCTGGCGAATTTCGTTGACGGCCGCCTTGAGGAAATAGCTATTGGTGATGCCCTTAATCTCCACCGGATATTGAAAGGCGAGGAACATGCCCAGACGTGCGCGCTCTTCAGCGGGCATGTCGAGGAGGTCTTCACCCAGAAATTCGATGGACGATTCTTCGGACACTTCATAGGCTTCGTTCCCGGCGAGGACCGAGGCGAGGGTGCTTTTACCTGAACCGTTGGGCCCCATGATGGCGTGTACTTCACCTGCCTTCACAGAAAAGTCGATGCCGTTCAGGATGGGGTTGCCATCCACAGAGGCTTTTAAATTTTTAATCTCGAGCATTTATCCAACACTCCCTTCGAGGCTGAGTTTCAAGAGGTTTGTCGCTTCCACGGCGAATTCCATGGGTAGATGTTCAAAGACTTCTTTGCAGAAGCCGTTGACGACCATGGAGATGGCATCTTCGGTGCCGATACCGCGGGTCTGACAGTAAAATAATTGGTCTTCACTAATTTTAGAGGTGGACGCTTCATGCTCCACCGACGAAGTGCTGTTACGCACGTCGATATAGGGATAGGTGTGGGCACCGCAATTATTCCCGATGAGGAGGGAATCGCACTGGGTATAGCTGCGTGCGTTGGTCGCCTTGGGATTGACCCGGACCAGACCACGGTAGGAGCTGTCGCTCTTCCCGGCGGAGATGGTCTTGGAAATGATGGTGCTCTTCGTGTTCTTGCCCAGGTGCAACATCTTGGTGCCTGTGTCAGCCTGTTGCATATTATTCGTCAGGGCCACGGAATAGAACTCACCCACGGAGTTGTCGCCCTTGAGGATGCAGCTGGGGTATTTCCAGGTCACGGCGGACCCGGTCTCGACCTGGGTCCAGGAGATACGTGAATTGTCACCCGCGCAGTTCCCGCGCTTGGTCACGAAGTTGTAGATGCCACCCTTACCGTCGGCATCGCCCGCGTACCAGTTCTGCACGGTGGAGTAACGGACCGTCGCGTCTTTATGTGCGTAGATTTCCACTACCGCAGCGTGAAGCTGGTTTTCATCGCGCATGGGCGCGGTACACCCCTCCAGGTAGCTCACCTCTGCGCCTTCGTCAGCGATGATGAGTGTCCGCTCGAACTGGCCCGTGTTCTCCGCATTGATGCGGAAGTAGGTGGACAGGTCCATGGGGCACTTGGTGTTCTTGGGGATGTAGACGAAGGAGCCGTCGGTGAACACTGCCGAGTTCAGCGCGGCGTAGTAATTGTCGCTGGTGGGGACCACGGAGCTGATGTATTTCTTCACCAGTTCGGGGTGCTCGCGGATGGCTTCGGAGATGGGACAGAAGATAATACCGCGCTTGGCGAGGATGTCTTTGTGGGTGGTGGCGACGGAGACACTGTCGAAGACAGCGTCCACAGCGACACCTGCGAGACGTTTCTGCTCGTCCAGAGGAATGCCCAGTTTCTCGAAGGCTTCCACGAGCATGGGATCCACTTCGTCCATGCTGGCCTTCTTCTCCCGCTCCTTGGGTGCGGAGTAGAAACTGATGGCCTGGAGGTCGGGCTTGGTGTATTTCACCTTGGCCCAGTCGGGTTCCACCATCTTCAGGAATTGTTTATAGGCCTTGAGACGCCATTCGAGCATCCATTCCGGCTCTTCCTTTTTGGCGGAAATGATTCGGATCACGTCCTCATTCAGACCGATGGGGATGGTGTCTGAATCAATGTCCGTAGACCACCCGTACTTATACTCTTTGTTGGCTGCTTCCGCAGCTTCCTGGTTACTCCGCTCGACGCGGGTCCCGGTATATTGGGCGGTCTCCAGTTTATCAGAATGGGCTGTCATAATCTTGTAACACTCCTATACTCAACAACTTATGCAAAGGCCAAGCCGTGAGAAAACACACAAAATTCTGCCGCTGCGCTGCGCCATCACCGCTATAAAAAGTACCCGCCCGCAGTTTAAATTGGATTTACCACGCTGCATAGCACCCCCGACACAAACCACACCCCATGCAACGGTACTAACAGCATAGACTTAGCTCTTTATTCCCAAACGGAAAAAAACTGCAGGAAAGGGGTAAAAATAATGCCTCTGCCAGTCGGACAGTATAGCATATTAACGGGGAGGGTTCACAGGGAAGGGGGCTTTAAACTCAAGCATCCCCAGTTTGAGTCAATGGGGCCAAGAGATAAGATGAGAAGGCTGTTCCCCC
>CALAXS010000541.1 GCA_937895305.1 uncultured bacterium | reverse complement strand
CTGTAAGTTCAGTACCTATGCCACCTGGTGGATACGCCAGGCCGTGACGCGCTCCCTCTCCAACCACGGTCGCACCATCCGCATACCTGTTTACGTCACCGACAACATAGCCCGCTATAAAAAAGTCGCAGAAGAGTTGTACATCAAATCCGGGAAAAAACCTGAGACTGAAGAAATCGCTGAAGCTATGAACATCAAAGTAGCTGAAGTGAAGAAACTGCAATCCTTCGCAGATGCCGTCGCCCCCCTTGAAAGTATGGGTTCTACCGATGGTGACGAAATGCGGGGTGGCATACCGGCAGGTCTTGAGCCACGCTCCACCAACCAATCCATCGAACAGATTGATCGGGATCAACAGATGGAAGTCCTCATGAAGGATCTCTCAGACAGAGAGCGCAAAATCATTTCATTTCGATACGGTCTCACCGATGGCAAAGCACACACCCTCGAAGCGACCGGAAAACGTTTCAAGCTCACCCGAGAACGCATACGCCAAATTGAAAAAGATGTTATGAAACGACTTCGGGCTTATGTAAACGAACACGAAGATGACTTCCTACCCTAAGCCCCTCCCTCTAAACCAGCCTGGAAACCCCACCATGCAAGCAGAACGCAATCCTGATGTAGGCTACGACCTCGCCAGTACCATTAGAAACATCCCCGATTTCCCCAAGCCAGGTATCCAGTTTAAAGACGTCACCACCTTACTGCTCGTACCGGAAGCCTTTCAGGCGGTTATCGCGTACTGGGAAAAACGCTACGACAATACCGAAGTCGAATGCATCGTTGGTGTGGACGCACGCGGTTTCATCTTTGGTGCCGCGCTGGCCCATACCCTGGGCCTACCCTTTGTGCCCGCTCGTAAAAAAGGCAAACTGCCCGGCGAATACTTCGAAGAAGATTTCGACCTCGAATACGGCACCGACACCATCACCATCCATGTCGATGCCATTAAAGCCGGGACGAAAGCCATCATTATCGACGACCTCCTTGCGACGGGTGGTACCGTCGCTGCTGTACACCGCATCCTCCTACGCATGGAGGTTCACGTCCTCGAAGCAGCCTTTGTCATTGAACTCCCCCCTCTCAATGGTCGCAAAAAGCTGGATACGCTTCCCGTACACAGTCTGGTCGAATTCATGGTGGACTAAGCCCCACCCCCGCAACCTATATTATAACCGCTCAGGATTCTTTACCCATGAAACAAAATTTTCTTCCCGGCACCCAGATTGAAATTATCAACGAAGTAGAACTGGGCAAAATAAAACATGTCCTCTTCGACTTTGACGGCACCATCAGCATCCTCCGCGAAGGATGGCAAGGGATCATGGCCCCGGTCTGTGAGGAAATGATTTGTGGCGACATGCCTATAACCGAAGAGGTAAAAGCGGCTGTTCAGGTCATGATCGATGAAACCACAGGGATTCAGACCATATTCCAGATGGAACGCCTGGTGGAAATGATTCGTGAGCAGGGCCTGGTACCCGAAGCGAAAATCCTGAAACCCGCTGACTATAAAGAAATCTACAATGACCGACTGCTCGTGCCCGTTCGTGAACGACTCGCAAACCTGGCCTCCGGTGAACTCTCCATTGAAGATGCGACGGTAAAAGGTGCCCATCATTTCCTGGAGGCACTCTCCAAGCGTGATGTTGCCATGTATGTATTCAGTGGTACGGACCAGCCTGATGTTCGTAATGAAGCTGACAAAGTACAGGCGGCCCAATACTTCACCGAGATCTGGGGGGCTATCCCGGATGTTGAAGCATACTCCAAAGAAAAGGTTATCCGTAACATTATCGCTGAGCATAAACTCCACGGCCCCCAGGTCATGGCCATTGGTGACGGCCCAGTTGAACTCATGAACGTCAAGGAACACGGGGGTATCGCCATTGGTGTTGCCTCTGACGAAGAAAGAGGTGAAGGCTGGGACATGAGCAAGCGTGACCGCCTCATCAAGGCGGGTGCTGACATCATGATCGCCGACTACACCGATGCGGATGCGCTAAT
>CALAXS010000540.1 GCA_937895305.1 uncultured bacterium | reverse complement strand
GGGAAGGAAGGAGCTAAGCACCGGAATGAGATAGAGGGGTTTGAGGAAATTGCTGATAGTTTTAAGGAGATTGCGGAAGTTGAGGAGGAACATGAGAAGAGATATCGGAAACTTTTGAAGAATGTTGAAGAGGGCGAAGTTTTTGTAAATACTGAGAGCCCAATCGAGCGTAAAGCGTTCGATTCAACACAAACAACACCCGCGTGAGGAGATACCATGCTACGAAACGAAAATTACGATAAACAAATTCTCATCGGGTTGGTCATTACTGTTATTCTAATTGCCAGCTTTTCATTCCTGATGTTTGGGGAAGATGGTCGTATTGTTAGCGATACAGAGCTTCAAAAAGAAGAAAGTATTGAACATGGGCAGGCAATCTACGCAGAGAATTGCGTTGCTTGCCATGGGGCAAATGGTGAGGGAGTTTCTGGCCCTGCGCTAAACGATTTGAACCTTCTTGAGAAAGCAAGCGATGGTGTTTTATTTGCCACGATTCAAACCGGACGCCCCAACACTGCCATGCCAGCCTGGGGGCAGGTTTATGGTGGTGCATTGACAGATGAGAATATACATGCTGTCGTCAGTTTCATCCGATCTTATGAGGAGAATGCTTCAGAAACTGGTAGTAGTCAGCTAAATTTATATGGCGATGAGCTGGCTGCACAAGCCTTTAAAAAAGGTGGCTGTGGTGCCTGCCATACAATCCCAGGTATAGCTGGTGCTGTTGGTACGCTTGGCCCCGATCTTTCTGAAATCGGAAAAATGGTTGAAGGCCGCATTCAGGATGGTGAGTACACTGGAAATGCAACGACAGTAGAAGGATACATGGCCGAAGCGCTTGAGGATCCGAATGCCTTTGTCGCCCCAGAATGCCCGACAGGGCCGTGTCAAAAAGATTTGATGCCATCCTTCTCTGGGACGTTTAGCACTCAAGAAATCGAGTCAGTGATAAGCTATCTGGCAGGATTGCCTGATGGCGCTGCTGCTCTAGTAACTGAAGAGGGTACTATAACCGTAGGTCCAGGTCCGGAACTCACGGATGAAGAATTTACCTGGGCAAAACAGGAATTCTTTGAACGCTGTGCTGGTTGTCATGGTACTTTACGCAAAGGAGCTACGGGGCCTGCGCTGACACCTGATTTGACACAGCCACAAGGAACGATTGCACTTTCTGCGATCATTTTCAATGGCACACCGCGTGGTATGCCAGATTGGGGTAAACAAGGTGCCTTAACGCAAGAAGAAACTGAAGTTATGGCGAAATATCTGCAAAATGAGCCCCCTATACCACCAGAGTTATCTCTGGAGCAGATGCTTGAGACCTGGAAGGTATTTGTAGAGCCGGAAGATCGGCCGACATCTCCGCAAACGACACGCGATTGGGAAAATTATTTCGTCGTTACCTTACGTGATGCCGGGCAGGTGGCCGTGATCGATGGGGATACATACGAAATCGTGAATACTGTAGACACTGGCTATGCTGTTCACATTACCCGAATGTCGGCTACCGGACGTTACGCCTATGTTATCGGTCGTGATGGCAGGCTGGCCCTGGTTGATCTGTGGATGGAAGTACCGGATAAAGTTGCCGAAGTACAACTCTGCTATGATGCCCGCTCAGTGGAAGTTAGTAAATACGAGGGTGAAGAAGGTGATTTCACCGATAAATACGCTGTTGTAGGTTGCTATTGGCCGCCGCACTTCGCCATTTTGGATGGAGAAACACTGGAACCATTCAAGATCATCAGCACACGTAGTTATACATATGATACAGAAGAGTATCATCCCGAACCGCGCGTGGCGAGTATTCTGGCCTCTCACTTTAAACCGGAATGGATCATCAATATTAAAGAGACCGGGCAAGTCTGGATTGTAAACTATGCTGATCCCATTAACCCAACCATCAAAATGATCGAAGCTGAACGCTTCCTCCACGATGGTGGCTTGACTATGTCTAAACGCTATTTCATGGTGGCTGCCAACCAGGCCAATAAAGTCGCAGTGATTGACTTGTTGGAAGGAAACCTTGAAGCTTTGGTTGAGACTCCGGCAATCCCACACCCCGGTCGCGGTTCAAACTGGATGGATCCTGACTATGGCCCAGTCTGGAGTTCTTCTCATCTTGGTGAAGCCGCAGTGAGCTCCATAGGTACTGATCCAGAAGGATACCCGGATTCAGCCTGGAAAGTAGTGCGCACAACACCCTTGCCTAGTGCGGGTAGCTTATTTATCAAGACGCATCCTAACAGCCAATGGGTTTGGGTGGATATGGCCCTGAATTCTGATCCGGCTTTATCTCGGACGGTCTGTGTTTTTGCCAAAGCCAAGCCAGAAGAAACACATAAATGTTGGGAGATCGCCGACTATGGTCGCGCTGTCCACATGGAATACAACAGACAAGGAACCGAAATTTGGATCAGTGTTTGGGGTAGCGCAGATAAGCCAGGTGAGACAGGTGAGATTGTGGTTTATGATGATGCAACGCTGGAAGAAAAAGCACGCATCCCGGATTTGATTACACCAACCGGAAAATTTAATGTATATAATACTGTACATGACGTTTACTAAAAGAAAAGAACGATGATAAGAAAAGAGAACCGAAGGCAA
>CALAXS010000539.1 GCA_937895305.1 uncultured bacterium | reverse complement strand
TCCGGAGCAGAGCTCCGGTGTATGCATTCCCACGCAGAGCATGGGAACGAGAGAAACAGTAAGATGGAATTTGGCGGTATTTTGAATGTCAATTTTGTTAAGATTACACCCTGCCAATCAAAACCAAGGACCATACCCCCATGCCCTCAACCCCCAACGAAGTCTTTTCCACAGAATTCCCACGGGTGCGCGTGGCAGCCATCATCACGAAAGGCGATGAGATACTCCTTGTGCAACACCTGAAAAACGGACAGAAGACCTGGCTCCTCCCCGGTGGCGGTGTGGATTTTGGAGAGTCGTTGCCCCAGGCGCTGGAACGGGAACTGGAGGAGGAGTTGTGTGTGGAAGCTATTACCGGGGCGTTCGCGTTGATGAATGAGGCCATTGATCCTAAGGGTAGCCGACACCTCCTGCAAATCTGTTTTCATGCGGAGATTACCCGGGGCGTGCCACGGCTGGGTGTAGATCCGCGTGTGGTGGGTGTAGCCTATAAGCCTATCGCGGATCTGGGGGGAATGCACTTTCATCCAGCTATGGGTGCAGAACTTCAGGAATACTTAAGCGGGGCCGATAATGGGGTGGCACGATATCTGGGGAATATTTGGCAGGATTAAGCCGTTTGAACCTTTAAAGGTAAATGGTTTTTCGTGTTATAGTAGTTTTTTGGCAGATGTGGCCATTTTTTCAAGAGTAACGGAGTAGTTCATTCATGCGCATTGCGGTTCTTAACCCCATGTTCGGTAAAGACTTCACCAAGTCAGCCCGGTGGTTCGCCCGGTCCCGTGGGCGTGTCCAGCGCCACCCAGACTATCTGGCCACCGCCACGGCTGTACTCGAAGAAGCCGGCCACGAAATATTCTTCATGGACTGTCAGGCCAAGAACATGCCCACACCTGAAGTTATCGAAAATCACCTCAAGGACTTCAAGCCGGATATGGTGGTCTATCAGGCCACGACGCCGTCCATCTTCGCCGATATCGAAGCAGTACGACTCTGTAAAGAAGCGGTGGGGGGGATCCACGTACTGGTAGGTCCTCACGTATCCGCAGAACCCGAATCCACCCTCCGTGCCAGTGTGGGCATCGTCGATGCAGTCACGCGCCACGAATACGACTACATCTTGCGGGATCTCGCCAGTGGCATGGACATTAAAGAGGTGCGCGGTCTCTCCTGGCTCGATGGCGAGCAGTACGTCGAAAACCCGGACATGCCCTACATCGAAGATCTGGATGAATTACCCTACCCTGCCTGGCACCACCTCGACATGAACGACTATATGGATGGGGCCAAGCTCTTTCCCTTCGTGACCCAGATTACTGCACGGGGCTGTCGCTATCGTTGTTCCTACTGCCAGATTCCCCAGGTAATGAACGGGCACTCCTATCGTCCCCACAGCGTTAAGCGCGTGGTCGACGAGATGGAATACAACATGAAGATTATCCCCGGATTGAAAGAGATCATGTTCGAGGACGATACCCTCACCATGCGTGTGGCCCGGGACCGCCTCCGTGAATTGTGCGAGGAAATCATCAGCCGTAATCTGAAAATTTCCTGGAGTGCCAATGCGCGAGTGGACCTGAATGACCTGGATACGCTGCGTCTCATGAAGAAATCCGGTTGTCGTATGCTCTGCGTAGGCTTTGAGTTCGGGAATCAACAGATTCTCAACAACGTCAAAAAAGGCACCACCGTCGACCAGATGTATACCTTCGCTGAAAACGCAGCCAAGGCCAAGATTCGTATCCACGGTTGCTTTATGGTGGGTGGACCCGATGAAACCCGCGAGACCGCACTGGAAACCATCAAGATGTCCAAGGAGCTGGCTATCGATACCGCACAATTCACTGCGGTGGTTGCCTACCCAGGTACCTCCTACTACGATTGGGCAGAGAAAACCGGAGCACTCATTCCCAAGGACTGGCGCGAATGGGTCACCGAAGACTTCGAACAAGCCTCCACGGTTGATTTACCGACGCTCAGTAAAGAAGAACTCAACGAGCTGGTCGATTTGGGCTTGAAACAGTTCTACCTGCGCCCCGCCCAGATGTGGCGTATGTTCCGCAACATCAGTTCATGGTCCGATGTAAAAGCCAAGGCCCATGGCCTCTCCAGCTTTGTGGGCTACTTCCGCAGCAACGGCAAAGATAACTTTGTTGGATTTACCGGGAATAACTAGGTTTAGCGGTATTATTGAGATTGTGGTGTGTCACCTCTTGTTGCAACAAAATCAGACTATGGGACCAAGAGATTGTCGCACCTCGCATTACTCGGTTCGCAATGACGCGATTCTACACGTCATTGCGAGGAGGCTCCGCCGACGCGGCAATCTCTTGCTCGCGATGACCTCAGGACAACCTGGTGGCGTATCTCAACATTAAATTGCTTCAGCGGTTTTCTTTACCCCCTTTTATCCACCCACCGCTGACAGGTATAATTACGCCTTGTCCCAATAGTCTCAGCCCGGAAAGATAAACGACGCTCATGTTTAGCGATATCGATTTTGCCTTCATAGCTGTACAGTACATCAGCTTGCTCTTTGCCCTGTGTTTTCACGAGGCCGCTCACGCTTTTATGGCCCTGCGCTGTGGCGATGACACGGCAAAGCTCATGGGCCGCACCACCCTGGATCCACGTGCCCATGTCGACCCCATCGGTACAATCGTGATGCCCTTGCTGATGTTTGTTACGCAATTTCCTTTCCTTATTGGTTGGGCTAAACCGGTTCCCTTTAATCCCGCACGACTGAACAACATGCGTCGCGATCCGGTGCTCATTGCAATGGCAGGTCCTGCATCTAACTTGCTGTTGGGTATTGCCGGAACTTTTGTTTTGAGGGGTGTCGTATTATCCATGGGCATTAATGATGTCGAAGTCATGTTGAATACGCCCGCTGTTATGGGCCTCTTCTATTTCACCATCATTAATTTTGCCCTCATGCTTTTTAACCTATTACCGATCCCCCCCCTGGACGGTCACTATGTTCTTGATTACTACCTCCCGCCCAGAGGCAAGGAAATGCTGCGCAGTATAGGGCCCTTTGGCATCATCTTCATTATAATGTTCGGGCGCCACATCATCGGCCCACCCTTGAATTTGTTGCTTGCCTTTGTTGCAGGTTTCGCAATCCATGGCTTTGGGGTACTTGGGCTTTGAATCGCTCATCCATCCCCAGTTTTAGTCGATGGGACCAAGAGATTGCCACGCCTCGTTCCTCTCGGCTCGCAATGACGGGTGCTTTAGCGACGTTCTTAAATTTCACGTCATTGCGAGGCACGAACGTAGTGAGTA
>CALAXS010000538.1 GCA_937895305.1 uncultured bacterium | reverse complement strand
CATTTATATCAACAGAAGAGGAAAGAACAATGAAAAGAAAAGGCTTTACACTTATTGAGCTGTTGGTGGTCATCGCCATCATCGGCATCTTGGCGGCTATATTGCTGCCAGCACTGTCCCGTGCCCGGGAATCAGCACGTCGTGCAAGCTGCCAGAACAACTTGAAACAGATGGGGCTGATTTTCAAAATGTATGGCAATGAATCCAAGGGTGGTAAATTTCCCCCCATACCTAAATCCTTAACCATTTGCCCAAGTACCGGGGACCCTGCCCTTTTTGCCGGGACGCCTGCGGGTCGTGCTATATATCCTGAGTACCTGACCGATACCAACATCATGATGTGCCCTTCCGACGGCGATAATTATGACGATTTTTTTAATGGAGGCCCCTTTAATACCGGACTCTTCAATGATGTTGATGGCAATCCTCTCCCGGATTGTTTCGACGGTATCAGTTACATCTATCTGGGCTGGGCTATCATGACTGACGAAGAAGTCACTGCAGCATCTACCCTTGTAGTCCAATTGATTTCACAGACCATCGATCCCGATGACGATGTAAGCGTTTCCGGCGATCCGGTACTTGGCGATCACACCTTCTACCGTCTTAAAGAAGGTATCGAGCGTTTCTTTATCACAGATATCAACAATCCGGCAGGCAGTGCCACCGCACAGAGCGAAATGCCCATTACCTGGGATTGGCTCGGTGAAACCGCTTCCTCCTACAACCACGTACCCGGCGGTAGCAATGTGCTGTACATGGACGGCCATGTCGAGTTTATCAAGTATCCCGGTGACTTCCCGGTAACCGCAGTGTTTGCCAACCTCTCAGGCGCAATCGCGGCTCTTTAATTTAAATTAAACCTTTGCGTCGGCCTCCCACGGAACTACACGTGGGGGGCCATTGTTTATGTAGCGGATTAGAGCATTTTAACAAATTATTGTTACGAATCTGCTTGTTGTGGCATCGGTTGGCTGCGTCACAAAAACTCACCGTAGCCTGCTATGCCTCCGTTTTTGTTTCTTGCCAACCTTGTCCTCACTGACGCAGCTCCGTATCTATAATTTGTTAAAGCGCTCTAGTATTCAATCCGTACCGTGTACTCCAGCACCGATTCGCCATCAGCCGGGACATCTAGAGAGAAGACCCCGGTGAAGGCGTCTTTCTTGATGTGCTTATGGCTGCTTGCTGTGACACGCCATTTACCGCTGAAGGGTTCCACCACGTCCACCGTGACGGCCTGTTCCTTGTGGTTGCGAATCGTGATTTCAAAGGTGGACTCATGAACGTTAATGCCAAGAGGCTGATAGTTCATCTGTTTGCGCTCTGCTACGATGTCAAAGGCTTTCCCCAGTTTCAGGCGAATCTCCTCGTCTTTGGGCGTGTGCTTGATGCTATCCTCGCCAGAGAATTGCAACGCACCACTGCTGTCCTCCTGATAGACCCGCATGATACCTGCGGGCAGGGGCATACCCAGCTGATTCTCTTCCTCATTCTTGAAGGTGAGATAGGCCGAGACTTTTTCCGGTTCAAATTGGGGCATGCGTGAAGCATAGAAATGGGTCTGGCCCCTGTACTCATAGATTTTGTTAACGGTGGCATTTTTACCGCTCAGGAGACTCACCTGCTTGGTCTGGTTGTTCTTGATGGTGGTGCGTCTGGGCAGGGTATAGAGGTGATATTCCGCGAAAGATTCCTCCTGCATACCCATGTCAGCTATAGCCATTTCTGCCATAGGCGCTCCCCTGGCCATGCTTTTATACATTCTATTCTCTTGCACCACATTCACCTCACCTGCCACGAGCTTCAACTGGGCATCGCGATAGTAGGCCCCCGACTGATTCGTCAACGTGACCCAACCTTCCAGGTCCAGGCTGTTGGCCTTCTCGTCGTATTGCACCACATAATCCGCACGCCAGGATAGTCCGCCCGTCAGGTACGTCGCTTCCACCGTGTGGTCCGTGCCGCCATTCATGAGCTTCCAGATGAGGGTCGGCTTCGCGATGAGGTCGGCAGGCACCTTGGGCAGTACCACGTTACCCGGATGACTCAGGTAGATGTCCTCACCGATCTGATAGACCGGGCCATTGTTCATGCTGAGAAGCTTGGCCTCTACTTCAGCATAATGTCCTTCTTCGCTTTTCTGTATGAGGCGCAGGTTTTTACCGATATATTTCTCCATCATCTTTTCAGGACTCATGAGGTCATATTCGTAATTCTGTTCCAAAATGCGCAAGCTGGCCGGATCATTCAGCGAT
>CALAXS010000537.1 GCA_937895305.1 uncultured bacterium | reverse complement strand
CAGCCTTCTCATCTTATCTCTTGGCCCCATTGACTCAAACTGGGGATGGGTGAGCGACTATTCAGATTCGTTAGACACCCCAAGGCGTTCTGCGAAGTCCCCCCCCATCATCTGCGCCGCAGCTTCCATCATATCCCGCTGCTGCTGTACAAAATTTTCAACATGGGCCAACTGCTCCGGCTCCATACTCCCCTCCAGCCGTTCCAGTGCATTGTCATACATCTGTAGCGGATTGGTCATCATCTGCGCCGCATTCGCATCATCGGACTGCATGAATTGGAATTCCTCTATAATCGTATCAATCGTTAATGCCTTGTTTTCCGCACTCAGCCCTGCCCCGCCAAACATACCCAACTGCATTTCCAGCGACTGCTTCAACACACGCTCTTCCTTGTGCGCTTCATACTCTGCATACTGGTCATACTCATCCGGGTTCAATAATTCTTTTACCTGTGACGCCAATTTCTCTTCCGCTTCCTTTTGCGTCGCTACCATGGCTTCCGCATCAAAGTCCTTATCCAACGCTCCCATACCCATTTCGATTTGCTGGGTCATCGACTCCATGATTAATGCCTTCAATGCATCCCCCCGCTCCGGATCCAGCCCCAGCTCCGTGAACAACTCGCCATACAACATATTCAGATTCATGCGTGCCCCCATCTCCCGCATCTTCTTCCCCTCCTCCCCCTTAAACATATCCATCATTCCAGACATGCCCCCATTCTTCTCATCATCCGGTATCATCTGCTTAAATAATTCCGCAGGATCAAAATCCTCTGGCACTTCCATACCCTCCGGCATGGCTGCAATTGGATTGGACGGTACTTCAGGTGCTGACGCCTTCGCCAAATCCTCCACCAGCTCCCCCAGTGCTAAAACTTTCTGCTCCAGCGATGCCACCTGCTGTTCCTTATCCGCCATCGCCAAGGTCAACGCCGCAATCTCCGCCTGTTGTTTTTGATAAATCGTGAATCCACCCAGTGCCAGGCCAAGCACCACCAATAACCCAACTACGATACTCAGGTTCTTCATGTGTCATATCCCCGAAGGTTGTATCTACGTCACTACTGCCAGAAAATAATTAAAACGAACTCAACATAGCACGTCATTGCGAGGAGGCGAAGCCGACGCGGCAATCTCTTGGTCCAGACGATTGGGCGGTTTCAATTTATGCCTATACGCAACGACGACTTGAACAAGAGATTGCCCCGCCTCATTTACATTCGGCTCGCAATGACGTGTTAAGTTGAGGGCTGATAACAAGAAATATAACGATTCCGCTTTTTTCCCCGTCCTTAAAACAATCTCTGATAGCTATCCTACAACCGAAACCTACCCTTTATTCATCCAACACAGGCGGTGTGCTCGTCTGCGTGTCTTCAATCTGTATATTGCGTATGGCATCCAGGTTCTGCCAATACTCCGCCAACGCCTCACGCCCCAAAGCGGTAATGGAAAACTCCGTATGGGACACCTTGCCCACCGTCGTTTTCTTCACCACCACAAACCCCGCCTTCTCCAGCTTGTCCATGTGAGACGATAAATTACCCTTGGTCAACGACAAGGTACTACACAAAAAATTGAAATCAGCCACGCCCACACCCGACAAGATACTCAATATCTGTAGTCGGGCCGGCTCATGAATCAATTTATCCAATCCCGACATGTCTATGCCCCACCTTCATCATCATCACTAGCATCTGGATTAGCAGGCATGGATGCACGCGCAAGAGAACGTAACTTGTACAAGGCAAATCGACTGTAGAGGTGCCCCGCCACCATGGCCACAAAACCATAACCCAGTGCCGGAATTATGCTGTTCGCCAACTGCCATTGTCCCTGAATCATGGGGATGTACCCAAGGTATGCACCCGCTGCATGGAGTCCATAACAGACGGGCCAAATCCAGGCCCAAAAGCCCAGGTGTTGATATACGATCATGATCATCAAGAAAGGAACCATGTACAGTGCCGACCAGAAATGAAGGGAATCCACGGGCAATTTCTCAAAACTAATCAATAGCCCAAGTACCACGTGATAAATAATGAGTCCTCCAAAAGAGACGTTGACCCACCACGAAGAAGGCCCCTGGTCATCCTCTGACGCCACATAGCCTTCCTTGCCATAGAGCCACTGCGTGATACGCCAGATAACCTCACCCCCCCACGGCGAAATCGAAAACCAGACCAGAAGTACAATAGAGAACCCCATGAGGAACACTATGGTATTAAATAATGCGCCATTACCCGTTTGCTGTGCCATCTGTGCTATCGCCGTCATCAGGCCGATACCACTCAGCATGAGCACAATAAACACCCACTGCACCAAAAAAGAAATGGTGCGGCTTTTCGCATACCGTTGCGCCCACCGCATAATGAGCCGTGGATCCCCCGGCTGGAGCGGGGGATGACTTCTCCCTTCAACCATGTTTAAAAGGCCTCCCTGTATTCACACTCGGTTGTAGCATACCCTCTAAGTCAAGTCAACATAAGCACCTGGAGCAGAAGTGAAACAAGCTGTTTTCCGCACTTTTTTGCCACAACGGGCCACTTACCCTTCCCAATAGTTGTAACACAACCCAATGAAGGCTATAATACCTGTTGCTCCTCGCTTGGGCGCGAACCCTGTAGTGAAGAGCGTACAAAAAAACTACTTGTAAAAGTAACCCGGGTGTCTTACGTGAGATGCGTATTCATAGATGCCTGGGAGGAGACTCTCTAATGACTATGCCAGGCCCAATGGAAATGGGAATCATACTGGTAATCGTCGTGCTCATTTTTGGCACGGGGAAAATTTCCGGGTTGGGTAAATCCCTCGGAACCGCCATCAACGATTTCAAAGGTGCCATGAAAAGTGGGGGAGAAGACGAAGAAAAACCCGTCGCCTCTGCCGCCAGTGAAGAAAAGAAAGAAGACAACGCCGAATAAGGCCTAGCCTTCCTCATATTCCTTTAACTTACGATAGAGTGTGCGCAAACCCATCCCTAGGGTCTTCGCACACTCTTCTTTATTTCTGCCACAGGCCACCATCATGGCCTCAATTGCACGCCGTTCCATACTATGCAGCGGCGTACCCACCGGGAACTGAAGCCCTCCCCCATCCATCTCAACCATCGCACGCATTGGTCCCGGCAGGGATTCCACCTCCAACAAGCTTCCCTCCTCTGCATTCAGCACCATCCCGTTCACCAGCATAAACAACTCACGAACATTGCCCGGCCAGGGATAGCCATCCAGTTTACGCCGCAAGGCCACACTAATCCCGGCCATATGCTTACCCTGCGCCTCCATAGCCTCCCCAAGAGCACGCTCCAGCAAGAGATCAATATCTTCAGCCCGTTCCCGCAACGGAGATAAAGCAAGCACATTACTCCCCAATAGCGCCAACAGCTCCGGTGCCAGCCCCCCTGCAGCCTGAACCACCTCCACGGCCCCATCAGTAGCAACCATGATTCGCACAGTATCCATCTGACCCGACTGGATATGACCCGCCAATGCCACCTGATGACGTAACGGAATATGCTCCACCCCCTCCAGATACAGGGTACCCCCCGCAGGGTACGCAAAACGTGCCTGTGTATTGCCCACCCCCAGGAAATCCGCCTCAAAAAATTCCTCGTCCAGCGCATCACACCGCACCTTCAAAAACGGGGCATCCCGCCGCTCGCTACTATGATGAATCGCCTGCGCCACGAAATCCTTGCCCGTGCCCGGTTCTCCATGAATCAGCAACGGCGCCTGACTCCGGGCGAACTCCCGGATAGCACTATATATTCGCGCCATTGCCCGTGACTGCCCCACAAGATTACTCAGACCATAGCGCTGGTCCAGACGCTGCCGGAGTTGTGTGTTTTCCAATACCAGGCGTTGATGGGCCAGACCCCGCTCCAGCGTCGCCTCCAGCTTCTCCAGGTTCACAGGTCGCGTCTGAAAATCATAGGCCCCCGCACAGACCCCCGCTGTTGCTAATTGAATATCATCCGGGTCCGCCAAAAAAATACACGCACACTCCCTGTTACGTTCCAGGGCCAATTGCAACAGACGTAAACTCTCGCCATGGGCGGGCTGCGTTTCAGTGACCACACCATCAAAGCGGTTTTCGCCCAGCCTGTTAAATGCTTCACGGGCATCCTCCACCCACTGTACCGAAAAATGCCGCTCCCGGAGAAAGCCCTCAATCCGGCGACCCTCATCAAGGTCCGCCGTTACCAGCAATACAGAAGCCAAGGCCATGTCCGCCATGATGTGTTCCCCCTACCAGTACACCCCGCGCATGATAGACGCAAAAATAACCGCTTCCGCCGATGGAGCCTCCGCACTTTCCCCATCCTTGAGCGCTTTCCTGTCCGAAGGATCAGAATCCGGAAATATCTTGAACGCCGTGTTCAGAATAATATCCGTTGCATTGGGCAACAACGTATTCATGACCTGTGCAAAGATGCCCAGATTCGTTGCAATACGCCGGGGCTTCTCAATGATAGCTTCACACACCATATCCGATGCCTCGTCCGGCGTCAACGCCGGTACATGAGAATAAAAACCCGTCGGCCCGATCATGGGGGTACGCACCAGCGGCATGTTGATGGTCGTGAAATTAACATCCTTGTGCAGCAGTTCTGCGCGCACACACCGGGAGAAAGCATCCAGAGCTGCCTTCGACGCGACGTATGCCGAGAAACGCGGTGAGTTTGATAACACACCAATGGACGACACATTCACCACATGCCCCCCGCCATTGCTCAACATTTCCGGTAAAAATCCAAGCACCATCTTGACCGCACCAAAGTAATTCAACTGCATAGTTCGTTTGTAATCATGAAAACGATCCACCGAATGTATGACCGAACGACGGATGCTCCGCCCCGCATTATTCACCAGCACATCCACATGGCTGTGATCCTTCAGCACCTTCTTTACCAAGGCATCACAGCTGTCCTCATCCGCTAAATCAGCACGATAGACCTGGCAGATACCGCCAGTACGCTCAATCTCTTCCTGCACTTCCTTCAGTTTTTCCGGACCCCGTGCCACCAGCAAGGTCGTTGCACCTGCCGCTGCCACTTTCAACGCCACCGCACGCCCGATACCCGAAGAAGCGCCCGTAATCAATACCGTCTTGCCCTTCACCGCACCCTTCAGCGTGTGATCCCGCAACAGGTTGGGATCCATATTGCGCTCCCAGTAATCCCACAATACCCCTGCATAACTCGACAGGGACGGACATTCAATCCCCGAACCCTTCAACGCCTCCAAGGTCTGCTTACAATCGAACTTGGTGGGATACCGCACATAACTCATCAGTTCAGGCGGGATGCTCAAGTCCTTCAGGATGCCATCCGTGATTCGCTTCACAGGTGGCAGGCCCAACAGCCCGCTACGGATACCCACAGGAATCATCTCCAGCATACGGCTATCAATACGCATGGCAAAACGAGGTGCACTCGCCGCCTCACAAAAAGTATTCAAGACCTCACCCGCACGCAATGGATTCGGATCGGTTAAATGAAAACAGCGTCCGTCCAGTCCCCGCTTATGGGCCAGGTAATCCATGGCCTCCACCACATAATCGACTGGAACAATATTGATTTGTCCCCCCTCAATCCCCACCAGCGGAAACCAGGGGGGAAGGGCCTTACGGATTTTCTGCAAGAAAGGAAAAACAAAATAGGGTCCGTCAACCTTGTCAATAACACCCGTTTTGGAATGGCCCACCACCGCACCCGGCCGATAGATGCGATAGGGTATGGTGCAACTGTTTCGTACCAGACCTTCCGCCGCATGCTTCGACTTGAAGTACGGATGCTCCGAAGGAGCCGCTTCTTCAAACATATCCTCGCGCCAGCGACCACGAAAGAGCCCCGCCGCGGCAACCGAACTCATGTGATGAAAAATACCGCTATCAATCGCTGTGGCCAGTTCCATAGCATGACGCGTGCCTTCTACATTCGCCAGCCGTTGCAGCTCAGTGTCCGCCTCCAGCAAATCATAGATCGCTGCAAGATGAAAAAAATGTTTTACCTTCCCCTTCAGCTCCGACACCTTGGCAGGACGCAACCCACAATTCTTCCGCGTAATATCCCCCGTGATGGTCACAAAGCGCTTGGAATTAGCAGCACCCAAATCGTCCAGCAAGGCACGAACCTTCTTTGACGAACCCTTGCGGACCAATAAATAAATAGTGCCCTTGCGTTTCATCAGTAGTGAGACCAATTCAGATCCGATAAAACCTGTTGCGCCCGTCACGAAATAGCTCATGGATACGTTCCTCAATAAATGGGGTTGCCCAAAAAAAATGCTCTGCCACGAACTTGAGAGTGTATGCTTTGTACCGTGTCTTGCACAAGTTCACCCGCAAAGATTGAACGCGAAAATTACCCGCGAATTGAGTATACTGTATCGCAGAGGCCCATAGTGCATAAGGGTTTAGAGCCATAGGCAGGGTAGCAGCAAAGCGGAGTAACCATGGACAAAACAGTTTGTATTCTCCAGGGCGGCTGGGAAGGGCACGAGCCGGAAGCCAGCGTCAATCGCTTTCGCCCCTTTCTCGAAGCAAATGAATATACCATGACCATCGTGGACGACCTCGCGGCACTGGACACCCTCGATTTACCCGCCTTTGATCTTGTGCTGCCCTGCTGGACCATGGGCAACCTGAGCGAGTCACAAGAAGAAAAGCTCTGCCAGGCCATACAAAGAGGTACCGGACTCGCTGGCTGGCACGGGGGTATGGGCGATGCCTTTCGCAACAATACACAATACCAATGGATGGTGGGCGGGCAATTTGTAGCCCACCCCGGAAATTGTATGGACTACACGGTCCAGATCGCACGACCCGATGATCCGGTCATGGCCGGGCTAAGCGACTTCCCGGTGCATTCAGAGCAATACTACATGCACGTCGACCCCTCCAACGAAGTACTCGCCACCACCACCTTCGATGGTACCCACGCCCAGTGGACCAAGGGCTGTGTCATGCCCACCGTCTGGAAGCGCTACTTTGGTACCGGGAAAGTATTTTATTCCGCCTTCGGTCATGTCGCCTCAGAATTTGACCACCCGACCGTACGCACCATCATGGAGCGGGGCATACTTTGGGCCACACGATAAAGGAAACACCCATGCAAGAGACAGGGATAGGTATTATCGGTTGCGGCTTTATTTCCGGAATCTACCTGAAAAATATAGCCCGCTTTGAGGGCGTAGTTGTGCGCGCAGTCGCCGACCTCGATAAGGATCGCGCGCAGGCCATGGCATCAGCATTCCAGATACCGCACTGTCTTTCGACCGAGGAATTGCTGAACTCCAATGAGGTTGACCTCGTACTGAACCTCACCCCACCCGGTGCCCATCATCCGGTCGCCATGACAGCCCTGGAACACGGCAAATCAGTCTATTCAGAAAAACCGCTGGGCCTGACGCGTGACGAAGGTAGGGAAATCCTCCAACAGGCAGAAGCACAAGGACTTTTTGTCGGCAGCGCACCCGATACCTTTCTGGGCGGTGGTCACCAGACCTGCCGAAAGCTCGTGGACGAAGGCGCTATCGGCCATCCTGTTGCTGCTACGGTGTTCATGCAATGTCACGGTCACGAACATTGGCATCCCGACCCCGGCTTCTACTATGCCCCCGGTGGCGGTCCCCTCTTCGATATGGGCCCCTACTACCTGACTGCACTCATCAACCTACTCGGTCCTGTGCGCAAGGTCCAGGCCTTTAGCGGCCAGGCCTTCACCAATCGGCGCATCACCAGCGAAGAAAAGTATGGGGAAAATATCAATGTCGAAGTGCCTACCCACGTTGCAGGTACCCTAGAATTTAAACAAGGCGCCCTGGTAACACTGGTGATGAGCTTTGACGTGTGGGGCCATAACCTCCCCCACATGGAGCTCCACGGCACAGAAGGCTCCCTGTCCATGCCCGACCCCAATGCCTTTGGTGGCCCGGTGCGACTCCTTCGTGGTGGAGCCCCGGAACCCCAATGGCAGGACCAGGGCCTGACCCATGGCAATACAGAAAACAGCCGTGGCCTCGGCGTGTTGGATATGGCCCAAGCCATGCAGGATGGACGGCCCCATCGTGCTTCCGGTGCGCTGGCCTATCACGTACTCGACGTGATGCAGTCCCTCCACGAAGCAGCAGACTCAGGAAAGACCCTGCGGATTAAAAGCACCTGCAAACGCCCTGCGCCCCTGAAACCATGGCTGAAGGACGGTGTTCTGACCGATTAAACAAGTTGCTCCGCCACGATCTCCGCCACATCACGCACCGGCACCTCCGACCCTGTTGCCTTTACCCCATCCGTCAACATGGTCATGCAGAAGGGACACGCTGTCCCCACCTGCTTCGCATCCGTCGCCAGCAACTCCGCTGCACGTTGCCCGTTAATCGCTTCGCCTTCTGTTTCTTCCAGCCACATACGACCCCCGCCGGCACCACAACAAAAACCGCTCTTGCCCTCACGAGCCACCGCCTTAATTTCCGCACCCGCCGCGTGAAGTACCGCACGGGGCGACTCCACGATATCGTTATACCGCGCCAGATAACAGGAATCATGAAACGCTGTAGACACTTTGTCTGTTGCATTTAAGGTCAATTTACCTGCACGCATCAATTCATTGATGTAATCCGTGTGATGGACCACTTCATAGTCGCCCCCGAAATCAGGATGCTCATTGGCCAGCGTATTCAGACAATGAGGACACTGCACCAGAATGCGATTAAATTTATACTGCTTCAGCGTCTCCACGATTTCCATGGTCGCCGTCTGAAACAGCATCTCATTGCCCAGTCGTCGCGCACTCTCGCAGGTACACCGCTCTTCCTCGCCCAGAATCGCAAAGTCCACGCCCGCCGACTGCAATATCTTCACCAGCGACTGGGACACCTTCTTGTTGCGGTCGTCGTAAGAGCCACTACACCCCACCCAATATAAAATATCGACTTCCTGCTTCTCTGCCATGAGCGGCACCTCCAGCCCCTCCGCCCATAGGCCACGCTCTGCCTGGGGCAGGGACCACGGATTCGCTGCGGTCTCCATACCCCGGAACGCGTTCTGCGCCTGTTCCGGGAAAGCCCCTTCCATCAGGACCTGATTCCGCCGCAGGTCTGTAATCTTGTCCACATGCTCAATGCCCATGGGGCAATGCTCCACACACGCCCCGCAGGTTGTACACGCCCACAGGCTGTCCAGCGTCACCACCTCCCCGATGAGGGCAGGCACCAGAACCTCCTCGCCTTCCTTTGCCTTTAACAACGCCGGGCCGTCTTTTAACAGATGCTCCTTAATGTCCCCAATCAACGATTTCGGATGGAGCGCTTTCCCCGAATTATGGGTTGGACAAAAATCATTACACCGACCACATTCGATACACGCATAATGATCCAGCAACTGCATCCGCGTGAATTCCTGCAACTTCGCCACACCAAAGGTCTCCGCCTCCTCATCCTCCAGGTCCATCATCTTCAAATTACCCCGATGACGATTCCGCTTGAAATATAATTTGATGGGTCCCGCTATGAGATGCTGATGCTTCGTCGGATAGACCAGCAACCCAATCAGGACCAGATGCATCACCGCACTGCTCCACCACGCTACATGCATCAAAATGCCCAACGTGTCCTCGCCCAGTCCCACAAAAGCACCTGCCACCAAGGCGGACACGATATGCGCACCGGGATGGGGCGAGGTCTCCGTCACAATTTCCACACCCACATATATCAGGTGCGCTACCATGGCCCCGCCAATGAACAGGAAGACCACCGCCGATTCAACAGAACCCCTGGCGAGACTTTCCGGCCGCACTACAAAACGACGAAAGGCCAAACCGATGACCCCCACCAGCACCAACACCGCAAAGACATCCGACACCAGACCATAAGCCGCCGCCAGCCCACCATGACCCAGCATATTGAAACCACCCAACAAGCCACCTGCAAAGTGGTTGACGGTATTCACCGAAAAAACGAGAAAGCCCCACACCACCAACAAGTGCAGCATACCTACCCACGGCTTGCGCAAGGTCTTACGCTGCAATAGCGAATCCAGCAACACCTCCACCAGCCGCCCACCCGGATTGTCCCGCCGCTCATCCGGGTCGTCCGCACCCAGCCCAACCAACTGCACCAACAAACGACCCCGCTGCACAAACCAGGCAATAGACCCAACCAGCACGATGACGAATACAATCTTTTCAACAAGACTCAACATGAATTCAACCTTTTCCATTAACTATAACAATGAAGACTATCCTTAGAGCATTTTAACAAATTATTGTTACGAATCTGCTTGTTGTGGCATCGGTTGGCTGCGTCACAAAAACTCACCGTAGCCTGCTATGCCTCCGTTTTTGTTTCTTGCCAACCTTGTCCTCACTGACGCAGCTCCGTATCTATAATTTATTAAAGCGCTCTAGCTCGTCATCAACAGTAAGAATCCGCTTCGCCAGAAACGAGCTGTAAAAAAGAAACTCGTTCCCTATTGCCTGCCGTGCTACGGCCTCTGCGTGGGAATGCATACCCCGGAGCTCT
>CALAXS010000536.1 GCA_937895305.1 uncultured bacterium | reverse complement strand
CGCAACTCGCTACTGGGTACACATGGATTCACAAGTTCCATGCCAGAGGAACAGTGCCATTACTGAAATGCGTCTTTGAAGAGGGTTATATCGGGGGCTTTTCCGTTTTCCATGATGATACTAACCACATCGAAGCGATAGCTGGTATCTGCCTTTTGGTGTTGACCGAGCCAAATCTGGGCAGCATGACGCAGGTGCGCTTGTTTTCCCGGGCCAACAGCGGCTTCCGGGGGGATGCCATCGTCTTTGGCACGGGTCTTCACTTCTACAAAGCAGATCGTCTTGTCGCTATCTTGTGCGAGGAGATCGATTTCATTGCGGCCCATGCGAAGATTCCGATCGAGAATGGTATAGCCCTGGCGTTTCAGGTGGGATGCTGCCAGGGCCTCGCCGAGCTTGCCGAGGGAGTGTCGATCATCGCCCCCGGATTCGGGTGAGGATGCGCCCCGGTTCAGGGCGTTTCGCAGCTTTTGAATGAGTCCCATGCCTGGGTTCCTGATCTGTACGTTAGCGTAAACGGTGGATACTATTCAGCGGGTATGCCGCGCTCTGCATCAAGGGCAGCCACTTCTTCGGCCCGGTCGCGCTGGACTTCTGCTTCTTCAGCAGCTATGGTGTCCTGGAATGCGGCAATCTCTTCTTCGGAACGCTGAAAGAGGCGGATATCTTCGAAGGGGTGGTGCTGGTGGACACGAATGCGATGCATACGGCAAAGCTCAAGAATGGCAAGGAAGCAACAGACCACTTCTATCTTGCTCTTTGATTCCGTGAGCAGTTCATACCAGGTCACCGTGTCACGGTCATTGAGCAGGCTCTCGATACGGTCGATTTTTTCATCGATGGAGGAGCCTTCGGTGATAATCTCGTGGATGGCTTCATCGCCCATATAGCGGAGGATGCCGCGGATAGCCTTGATGAGATCGAAAAGGTCGACTTCCAATTCTTCATCTTCGTCCTCGGTGTCCATAACGCGGGGCTTGACGTTTCGTGTGTACCAGTCCGTAGCTTCATCCCAGCGGTAGTTGAGGCCAGTCGTAATGTCGCGAAATTTACGGTACTCCAGGAGCTTTTCGACGAGTTCCAGGCGTGGATCTTCTTCTTCGATTTCTTCTTCATCATCATCGTCAATTTCGACGGGAAGGATCATTCTGGATTTTATCTGGATGAGTGTGGCGGCCATGACGATAAAATCGCCTGCAATCTCAATGGATTCCTCATGCATCCGTTCGATGAGAATCAGGTATTGATCGGTAATCTTTACGATGGGAATGTCGAAAATATCGATTTCCTGGGAGCGAATGAGATAGAGGAGTACCTCGAAGGGGCCTTCGAATTGATCCAGCTCGATACGGAGCATTGCATCGGCAAGCTCGTCCACGATAATGGATTCGGCGGATTCTGGGGCATGCTGAACAGCATCAGCTTCTGTAACTGCTTTTGCCTCAGGTGTTTCTGCCGTTTGCTCTTGTGTGTCTGTCAAGGTGAATAGGGGTCCCTGGGTCTACGGTTATCGTGTACAATGCCCAGCCCGTGGTGTACTGTACCGGGGTGGATCCTACCTTGTGGGGATGGTGCAGCGCAACCGTGAAATGATCAGGTATAGTATTTGTGGTCTTTCCGGGAGAGTATTTTTATTCAGGGTTCTGTAAGTCTACTGTTTACAGTGTATTACATATTCTAAAGGCTCAAAAACGCATGGAATACAACCGCATTTGTCATTTTGCTAAAGTCTGTAGTCCGGGTGCCGATATAGAGGTATGAAGCGTCTTCGGGTTTTGAATGGAAGATGCATGGGATTGAAACAGGAGTGATTGCATTATGAGTGGTGGCATTAGCGCAGGCGGCTTGATAACGGGCATCGATTCAGCTGCCCTCATCAGTCAGTTAATGCAGCTCGAACGCCAACCCATCGCCCGATATAACCAGCGGATTGATGCGCTGGAAGCAAAGCAGACGGCTATCCGTGAATTGCGGACACAGATTCAATCCTTCCGAAACCGGACGCAGGACTTTCGGCTCACCAATATCTTTAATGCTTTTCAATCGACTACCAGTGAAGAGACCATATTAACGACGGAAGTGAATTCGTCGAATCCGGTAGTCGGTGCATTTAATGTTGAGGTGCTGCAGCTGGCAAGTGCAACCAATGCAACGAGCAGCAGTCGAATGGGCGCGAATGTGAATACCACGATACCCCTGTCGGGTACGACATTCAGTACTGCGGTGGAGTCGGGCACTTTTACCATTAACGGGGTGGAGATTACGCTGAATGCGGACACCACCAGCCTGGATTCGATTCTGTCCACGATTACATCCAGTGGTGCTGGTGTTACCGCAAGTTATGATGCGGTGAATGACAAAGTCATCCTGGCAAATACGACACCGGGTGATACTGCATTAATTAATCTGGGTGCGGATGATGATACGAGTAATTTTCTGAATGCCATCGGGGTGGAGGGTGCGACACAACTGCCCAATGGTAGTGGCTCCAATGAGGTTACCAGTACGCGTAACCTGGGCGCGGTGGATTCCGGGGCCGTGTTGAATGATGTGCGTTTTGTGGATGGTGCAATTACTGCGGGCAGTTTTTCGATTAACGGGGTGAGCATCACCATCGACCCGGCCAATGATTCTATTCAGGGCATTATCGAAACCTTGAACAGTTCTGATGCGGGGGTGCAGGCGAGCTATGATGGTTCAACGGATGGAATTCGCGTTATATCGAATCAACTGGGTAGCCCAACAATTCGTTTTGGCGGGGTCGGGGATACGAGTAATTTCCTTTCGGTAGTCAATCTGGATACCGCGACACAAACCGCCGGAAACAATGCACAGCTAACCGTTAATGGTGGGCCTGTACTGACCCGTAGCACGAATGAAGTTTCGGATGTGATCAGTGGTGTAAACCTGAAGTTGCTGGCAGCAGGAACGACCACGGTGACGGTGGGGTCGGATGATGATGCTATCCTGGAAGATGTTCAAGAGTTCGTCGATGAATTCAATGCAACGGTCACCAAGATACGTGAGTTGACGGGGCCGGAAGGCCCTTTGGCGGGCGATGGTACTATCCGGAATCTGGAGAGCTTTTTGTTTACGCAGGTCTTCAGTCAGGTGACGGGTATTGGTGATTTCGAGAGCCTCCTGGATATTGGTATTACGACGGGTGAAGATTTTGATTCGAGTGTTGGTGCAACCCTGACGCTGGATGGGGATATATTGCGCGAGGCACTGCGGGATGACCGCCAGAATGTGGAGCAGTTGTTCCATAATAATAGCGGATCGGGTGTTTCGGATTTGTTATATCCGTTTATAGATGAAGCTGCGAAGGCGACGGGTTTTCTGAATGCGCGCGCGAAGGCGAATGGCTCCATTGATACACAGATTCAGAGCTTGCGCGATCAGATTGAGCGGGTTGAGACGCGTATCGGTCAGAAGGAATCGCGATTGCGGCGGCAATTCACCCAGTTGGAAACACTGTCGGCTGGTTTTCAGAACCAAAGTTCGGCATTATCTATATTAGGTCGGTTTTAGGGGCAATTATAAAGGAGTATTTTTATGTCTGCTTCAACTTCACAATTTGGTGCGTATAAGGCGGTGGATGTGGAGACGGCGTCACAGGGCAAGCTGGTCGTCATGTTGTTTAACGGTGCGATCAACCGCGCGGAAGAAGCCAAGCGCCAGATGAAAATGGGAAGTAATGAGGGCGTGCATAACAATCTCATCCGTGCCCAGGATATTATTGCGGAGTTGCGAGGCGCGCTGGATATGAAGGCAGGTGTCATCGCCGGGCATCTGGATCAGCTTTATGAATACTTCCAGCACTTGCTTATCCAGGCCAATGTAAAGAAGGATTCGTCGTTAATCGATGAATGCCTGGACTTGATGGCGGTGATTCGCGATACATGGCAGGAAGCCTTTGATTCCCTGGCAAAAGCAGGGCAGGCGGAACCCGCACAAATCAATGCACATGGTTCGGCCATGTTAAATTTACAGGGCTAAGCTCCTGTTGCAAGAAGACTGACCCCGTAGTGGTATAATCCGCTATGGGGTCTTTTTTGTGTAACTGCCATTAGCATTATCGTTCTGTTTCGTGACCAGTCTTTTATGCTAAAGTTGGATACTAATCCAGGTTTCACGGGTGGAGTATATTGGTTATGAAAGAACAGTATAAATTTCTGGCGTTTGATTTAGGTGCGGAAAGTGGTCGCGCGGTATTGGGCACCTTGGCGGGTGGCAAGATAGCACTGGAAGTCATCCATCGTTTCCGTACGGAAGGGCTGATGATGCTGGGGGTGCGGCAGTGGGATCTGACGCGTATCTATGAGGACATGATCACGGGGCTGCGTATCTGTGCGAAGGAGCACACGGCGGAGCTGGACGGGATTGGTGTGGATACCTGGGGCGTGGATTTCGGGTTGGTGGCGGAGGACGGGACGGTACTGGGAAATCCGGTGCATTACCGGGATAAGCGCAATGACGGGATGCAGGAGAAGGCGTTTACCAAGGTATCGCGTGAGGAAATTTATAAGGGTACGGGCATCCAATACCTGCCGTTCAATACCAATTTTCAGCTGCTGAGTCTGGTGGAGCGTGATTCGCCTGTTTTGAAAGCCGCAGATACCTTGCTCATGATGGGGGATGTGCTTGGCTATCTCTTGAGTGGGGCGAAAGCGTGTGAATATTCTGGTGCTTCCACAACGCAATTACTGGATCCCCATACGCGAAAGTGGAATGACGGATTGATTAAGGCCCTGGGTATTCCCCGGAGGCTGTTTCTGGATCCTGTGGATCCGGGTTCGGTCATTGGCACCTTGTTGCCGGAGATTGCAGCGACGACGGGACTGGATGCAGATATTCCTATCATTGCACCATGTACCCATGACACGGGTGCTGCGGTGGCGTCAGTGCCGGTTACGGACACCTCGAAGCCCTGGGCGTATCTTTCGAGCGGTACGTGGTCCTTGCTGGGTGCGGAGCTGGATGAGCCGGAGGTGAGCGACGCGAGTCTTGCGGCGTCCTTTACCAATGAGGGCGGTGCCGGGGGCAAGATACGTTTCCTTAAAAACATTTTCGGGTTGTGGCTGGTGCAGGAATGTCGTCGCGCGTGGGAACGTGAAGGGACAACGTTGGATTACGCCACCATTACCACAGAAGCAGCGGACGCGAAACCTTTCGGGCCTATCATTGATTTGGATGATGAACGTCTGTTGGCGCCGGAACACATGCCGGAGATGATTCAGACTTTGTGTAAGGAGTCCGGTCAGGCTGTGCCTGAATCACGCGGTGAAATTACACGGTGCGCGCTGGAGAGTCTGGCGGTGAAGTACCGGGATACACTGGCGGATATGGATGGGGTGCTGGGACGCAAGACGGAAACGCTGCACATCATCGGCGGTGGTACGCAAAACAAATTGCTCTGTCAGATGACGGCGGATGCCTGTGGCATTCCGGTGGTAACAGGTCCCATTGAGGCGACCGCGCTGGGGAACATTGGCGTACAGGCCATGGGTGTGGGCGCTTTGGCGTCACTGGACGCATTGCGTGAAACGGTTGCTGCTTCGGTGGAGTTGGAAACCTTTATCCCTGAGAATACAGACGCTTGGAATGGGCTGGGGTTGAAGGGTTAATCGACACTGTTAGTCTGCCCTTCTATGCTCCGACTGGATTATAGGATACCGTTCGAGGGATTCCCGGTCGGGGCCGGGAATGACAAGAATTAAAGGCAAATGACTCTATCCTCTGTAGCCCTCGCGAAGGCGGGGGCCTCCGCGTAATGAATCCTCGCACAAGTCGGGACTCAGGCCGTAGCACTTCAAGTCGAGCACGCTTGTTTTCCGGGGCAGAGCCCCGGTGTATACATTCCCACGCAGAGCATCGGAACGAGGGGAAAGGCTAGTCCTCTTCCCGCTCGGCATCCACTTGCGTCGCTTCAACTTCGGGAACTACTTTGGATTCCCTGGGTTCCACGGAGAAGGGGAATTCCATCTGCTGACGTTTTATAAAGTCGTAGCGTTTGAGGAGACGGAGCAACTGTAGCGTCGGTGATGCGGTGTAGTGCCCGTGGGGCGTTATGCGCTGGATCATGTCGGTAAGCAGGGTGGGGAATTCAATCACATGATCCAGGCCCAAGTCCTGAAGGCAGGCCAGTGCACGTTGGCGCGGGTCATGGGATTGGGGCAATTCGGAGATGACCAGGAGGGTGTTGAATTCATCGGTACCAAAGATGGATTGACCGAGGTCGTGGGTTTCGGGGGATGCTACCCGCCCGAGAATGGGGTTGGCCTCGACCACACTGGGGTAGAAGCGATCGCCGTGCCAGGCACGGATATCCACCACGGAACGGGGTATGTGGCTCAAGTGTTCGCGCTGCAATAAAAAATCGGGGAGTGCTTCGTTTTCGGTGTGACGTGGCTCGACAAAGAGGAGGGTGCCGGGATCGGCACTGCGTGGTGCCTGGTCGTCGTGCTGCCAGTGGGTAAGGACGTGATAGAGGCGCAGCTCAAAAAACTCGCGCACGATCTGCATATTTAGATCACTCATGGTCTGTCCTTAAAGTGCTGCGAGGCGTTGTCCTGTTGCATGGTCGGGCTTCAGATCAAGTACTTTCGCGCCCATTTCTTTCGCTTCTTTAATTTGCCCCAGCTGTTCGAGGCATTCGCCATGTCGGGCAAGGATATCGGCTTTGGTGAATTGCTCACCATAGGTAGCGTAGTGCCGGGTGGGGTCACTACGGTCTTCCGCAGCACGATAGTTATCGAGCGCATTGGGCATCTCCCCTTTAAGGTGACATAGTTCAGCCCGGAGAAAGTAGCCCTCTGGTGCATCGGGCGCGGCTTCAATGGAATTATCCAGGAGCTTGTTAGCCTGAATAACCGCTTCATCGGACAGCGGGATGTGACCTGTCGCTTTTGCCGCACGTGCAAGAAGATAGTAGGCGGTGAAGTTGGTGCCGCCCAGCGCGATGACTTCCTGGGTCATTTGTATACACGCAGCGTGCTGCCCCTCCAAATAGGCACAGAGGGCAAGCCCCTGAGTAGTGCGATTGTTGCCGGGCTTAATAGCGTTGGCTTCCGCGAGGAGTTCCCGTGCCTCAACGATTTTGTTCTGGTCAATGAGGGCATAGGCCAGGTCGATGCGGGGCGGGATGAGTCGGGGCTTCTTTGCGACGACTTGCCCAAGAATCAGTATGGCCTTTTCAGATTGACCGATGCGGTGATAGACTTTACCAAGCTGGTGGTAGGCCCCGGCGAAGGAATGGTCGAGGTGGATCGCCTTTTCAAAATGCGTGATAGCCTGTTGAAGATCACCGCGCATACTTGCGGTGAGTCCTTCGTCGTAATAACTTTCTGCTGATTCACCGCCAAATGCCATGGGGAACTCCTTAAAACGCGGGTGCCACCTATCGAATCGCCTCAAGCGCAGCACGGGCCTGCGCCTCTGTAATGTCAGTTCGTTGTACCACATGACCCATGCGATCTGCCACGATGAATTTCAGGGTACCCGCGCGAACCTTCTTGTCTTTTTGCATGGCCATCATGCACGCATCCACGGGAAGGTCGGGCCAGCGGGTGGGCAGGCCATAGGCTTCAAAGCAGGCTTTCTGTTGATCGACGAAAGTCTGGTCAACCAGTCTCAATTCGAGGGACAACGCAGCGGCAGCACACATGCCGAGGGCAATGGCTTCGCCATGGAGATAGACCTTGTATTCGGTGACCGCTTCAATGGCGTGACCGAAGGTATGCCCGTAGTTGAGGTTTGCGCGAACGCCATGCTCTTTTTCGTCTTCGGCTACAATAGCAGCCTTAATTTCGCAGGAGCGTTGGACGGGGACGGTGATAGCGGCGAGGTCGTAGTCGAGAATCTTCGCGGCGTTATCCACCATATAATCGAAAAGTTTGGCATCGGCGATAATGCCATGCTTGATGGCTTCGGCTAGCCCGGCCTTGAGTTCACGTTCGGGCAAGGTCTTGAGCAAGGTCATGTCGATGATGACGGCCTGCGGTTGATGGAATGCGCCGATAGAGTTTTTACTGAGGGGATGGTTCACACCGGTCTTCCCCCCCACGCTGGAATCGACCTGCGCTACGATGGTTGTAGGGATCTGGATGACTGGTATGCCGCGCATGAAAACGGATGCAGCAAATCCCGTGATGTCACCCACTACACCGCCACCGAGTGCGATGAGCAGGGAGCTGCGATCGAGACCCGCATCCAGGAAGGTACCGCAGATTTCTTCGATACGCGCCAGGCGCTTGTTGGCTTCCCCCGCGGGCATGGCGTGGGTAATGCATTTTCGCCCGGTAGCAGTGATGTGTGCTTCGACTTGTTCGGCGTACAGGGACCCTACATTGGAATCGGTAACGAGACCGATAGTGCCTTTTTGACCCACCGCGTTAATGGCATCGGTCAGCCTTTCGAGGGTGCCTTCACCGATATAGATGGGATAGGCCCGTTCGCCGAGGGCCACATCAAGTTGCATAGCCATGATAGTTTAAAGTTTCACTTTCACGATACGTCCGGTCTGGGCGGACTTTTCAGCAGCCAGAATAACTTCCAAAGATTTCTTGCCTTCTTCGCCAGTGCAGTATGGCTCTTCCAGTCCGAGACATGCACGGACAAAACCACTGCCTACATCCACACCCCAGGAATCTTTATACTTCAATTCAGTTTCGGGTAGGTCAAAGTCGATACGGCATTCGGGGTCGTGAAGTTCGGCCCAGCAGGGTTCTTCTTCGGACATACCCACATAGAGATTACCGTTTTGGCAGTGAAAGCGGGTAAAGCAGACCATGGTGCCTTTGACGGTCCAGGAGGAACCAAACATGCCCAGGGTGCCGTCATCGAATTTGATGGTAGCGGAGAAGTTGTCTTCTACGGTTGCACCTTTCTTTTCCAGACATGCTGTGAAAGCGCCCACTTCGACGATTTCTTTACCCGTGAGGAAACGGATGATGTCGGCCTCGTGTACACCCAGGTCTGCCATGGCACCAAAGCGTGCCTGTTCTTTTTTGAAGAACCATTTGCCGGTGGGGCTCCAGTTTTCCGGGCCACTGTGCCCGAACATGCCGGTAACATAATTGACACGACCGAGGATGCCGCTTTCCAGGATTTCCTTCGCCTTGATGTGGGCAGGGAGACGACGCTGGGACTGGTTCACCATGAGGGTCACGCCTGCCTTGTTGGCGGCATCAATCATTTTCTGGCATTCAGCAGAACTGTTGGCCATGGGCTTTTCCACGAGGATGTGACACCCGGCCTTGGCCGCAGCAATGGTCACCGGCGCATGGAATTTGTTGGGCAGCAATACACACACCGCCTCGGCACCGCTCTCTTTCAAGAGTTTCTTGTAATCTGTATAGACCTTCGCATCCGGTGCAAACTGTTCAGCCATAGCCTTCGCACGGGCTTTGCTGGCATCGCAGAAAGCGACCAGCTCCGCCTCGGCACAATGGGCCAGGTCGGGGATATGTAAACGTTCGCCAATTGCGCCACAGCCGATAACGGCTACTTTTAATGTTCTTGCCATGAGATTGGGGAGCTCCGTCGTTAAAAGGATAGTAAAAGAAGTATTGTAGTGCCCAACGAGGGGACATGGCAAGGTGAGGGGCGGCGATGGAGGAGGGCGACGATGGTATGCATATTTTGGAGGGTGCTGGTGGGCTGCGTGGGTATCTCTTTCTTGTCCCAACCCCTGCCCACGCGCTATACTATGCGCTCTATCTTTGTGTAATCCCTTGAACTATAAGGTTTTAATAGTATGATTATTGTAATGTCTTCCCGTGATAAGAAGGATGTGGATCATGTGGTGCAGAAGGTCATTGAGTTTGGCTATACGCCCCATGTGATTGAGGGTGTAGCGCGCACGGTGGTGGCCGCTGTGGGTGATGAACGGGGTAAGGAACGCCTGACGGCGCTGGAGTCGCTGGCCTACGTAGAGCAGGTGGTCCCAATTCTGAAGCCGTACAAGCTGGCGGGGCGTCAGGTGAAGGAAGAGCCCACGATCGTGAATTGTGGTGGGGTAAAGATTGGCGGTGGTCATTTTTGTGTAGTGGCGGGTCCGTGCTCGGTGGAGTCGCGGGATCAGATCATGGAGACGGCGGAGATCTGCAAGAAGTATGGTGCGCACATGTTGCGCGGGGGCGCCTATAAGCCGCGCACGTCGCCATACAGTTTCCAGGGGATGGAGGAGGAAGGGCTGAAAATCCTGCGTGAGGCAGGGGACAAGTATGATATGCCTGTGGTGACGGAGGTGATGACGCCGGAGCAGGTGCCGCTGGTCACGGAGTATGCCCACATGCTTCAGGTGGGTGCACGTAACATGCAGAATTTTGGTTTGCTGAAGGCAGTAGGGAAATCGCCCCGTGCCGTTTTCCTGAAACGGGGCATGATGTCCACGATTCAGGAATTCCTCATGTCAGCAGAGTACATCATGTCTGAAGGCAATAATAACGTGGTGCTCTGTGAGCGGGGTATACGCACCTTTGAAACAGCGACGCGTAACACGCTGGATATTCAGGCGGTCCCGGTATTACAGAAAGCGACCCATTTACCTGTTGTGGTGGATCCGAGTCACGCCTCTGGTATGTGGGATCTGGTGCTGCCCATGGCGCGTGTAGCAGTGGCCGCAGGTGCAGATGGAATTATGGTTGAAGTACACCCCCGTCCTGAAGAGGCATTTTCGGATGGACCACAGTCCTTGAAACCTGAAAAATTTGCCGCTATGATGGAGGCCATCAAGCCTTTGGTTGATTTGATGGGCCAACAGCTCTAGGGCGCAGGAGCAACGATGAGCAAAGAAGAACAGCAGGAGATCGAAGCTATCGAGGGTGTAGAACCCGTCGAGATGCTGGGTCGTGAGGAATCCAAGCAAGCGGTGTATGCGCTGCTCTTCGTGAGTGACAAGCCGTTGAATGCGTCGCGCATTGCGGAGGCACTGGGGGATATGGAGGGGGAGATAGTCGGAAATTTGCTGGAGGAGCTTCGTGAGGAGCTGGAAAGTCAGGCCCACCTGCCCTATATGTTGAAGAACATCGCAGGGGGTTATCAGCTGGTAACGAAGTCGCAGTTTGCCCCTTATGTGCGTCGTTTGTTCCAGTTAAAAAAGAGTAAACGCCTGTCTCGTGCGTTGATGGAAACCCTTGCCATTATTGCCTATAAGCAACCCGTCACCCGTGCGGATGTAGAATCGATCCGCGGGGTGAGCGTGTCCCATGCCTTTGAACAGCTCCAGGAGCGACGCCTGATCAAGGTTTCGGGTATTGCTGATTTACCGGGACGTCCAAAGATATACCGCACTTCGGAGGATTTTCTGGTACAATTCGGACTCAAATCGCTCAAGGAATTACCAACCATGGATGAATTGCAAACTATGGAGTAGTGTCGGGCCGCCCGTGAGGGCCGCGCGAGGCTGATAATGGATGATTGAAAAAACAATAGTACGGCTCCAGAAGCACCTGGCTGCATGTGGTATAGATTCACGGCGTGGTGCGGAGCGTCTCATTGAAGCAGGTCGCATCACTGTGAATGGTGAGGTGGCGCATATCGGGCAGAGCGTATTGCCGGGCACCGATGTCATCGAATTTGATGGGCATAGTGTGGGTGAGGACAAGAAGGTTTATATCGTCCTGAATAAACCTGAAGGCACTGTAACCACCGCAAAGGATACCCATGGGCGCAAGACGGTCATGGATTGTGTGCATGGGGTGAATGCGCGGGTATTTCCTGTTGGACGTCTGGATATGGATGTGGAGGGGGTGCTGATCATGACCAATGATGGTGAGTTGAGTCATCGGCTCATTCATCCGAAGTATGAGGTGGACAAGGTCTATCTGGCGTGGGTGAAGGGTCATGTGAGTACCAAGAGTGCGCGTGCGTTGGAAACGGGGGTGGAGCTGGATGATGGTATGAGTTCTCCTGCCCGTGCGGTCATTCTGAATCCTGGTCTGAAAATCACTTTGCTGCGTCTGACCTTGCATGAGGGGCGCAAGCGGCAGGTAAAACGTATGTGTCGGGCTATCGGCCATCCGGTGCGCACCTTACATCGGATCTCTTTTGGGAATATCAAGGCAAAAGGTCTACGGCCTGGAGAGTGGCGCTACCTTAGCCATTCGGAAATCCTGCGTTTACAGGAAATGACCCAACTACGCCATGGGTGATTATTTGGGCTAGAAGGCTCCTTTCCAATGTGCTATGCTGAGCACAGTTGCATGGTCATTAAAGGAGTATTCCCTATGTTGCACCGCCTCTTCTTGTGTAGTGCTGTAGTTGTATCGGGCTTTTTCTTCGCTAATTCTACATATGCACAGGAACCGTGTTCTTTTGCGGATGTGGTGGGTACGGAACAGCTGGATAGTTTTTTTAATCTCCTCCCCTCCCTGAGCCCTGAAGTAGCCGACATTCTGGCGGACGCAGGGATGACCAGTGCCGAAACACTGGACTGGGAAGGCATCTATCTGGTGCTGGAAGCGGAAGCGGAACATTTTGGCGATGGTCTGCCTGACGTTGCTCAAATTCAATTGGTGGAGGTAATGCTCTGCGCTGGTGGTGTAGCCAACCTTGGCGAAGATTTTGAATACAATAAAGCACTCTTTTTGGCGGATGCCGCTTTGCTCGGGGCGACTGTAGACGTCCGTTTAGGCTTCCTGAATATTTTCAGTGATTACTTTGCGGCCTATCTGGGAACCAGCCAGGCGGCCATTGATAATGCGCACAACATCATCATCCAGGTCTTTGGTGCAGGTTCGGGTGGATTACCATCCTATGCGGATTACCGGGTTTATGGCACAGGAAGCAAGACGGTTTCCGAACCCTTTTCATCTACAGGCGATCTGGATGGGGATGGTATCTCGAACATTGATGAGTACAACGCCGTGCTCGCTGCGGGGGGAAATCTGGAAATTGCGATTCTGGCCATGAGCAATGACTCTCCCTTCTGGCCCGGCAATCCAGCACTCCCTGTTGCCAAGCCTTTGGCACTGGGTATTCTGGTCGCTATCATCCTGCTGCTGGGCATGCGCATGGCCAGGAAAAGCTAAGTACTGCTAGCGTCAGCTTGCCTCACCGCGTCTATCCGGGTATGCTCTATACCATGCGGTTTAACACCATCCTATACTTTTTGTTTACAGCACTCACCCTGTCGGGGTGTGATGCTATCCATGTACGCGCGGACAGTACGGATGGTCCCATGCAGGTGGAGGCGGCGGCTTTTGAGGGGGGCTATGGCATAGCGTGGCACCAGAAGATGGC